>JAKAPV010000215.1 GCA_021806845.1 Bacillota bacterium
CAGCGCCTCTCGCTCGAACTGGGGGGCCAGGCGCCGTTCCTCGTCTTCGCCGACGCCGATCTCGACGTGGCGGTCGAGGCCATCTCCACCGCGAAGTTCCGCAACGCGGGGCAGACCTGCATCGCGGCCAACCGCGTGCTGGTCGCGGATGAGGTCATCGAGGAGTTCACGCAGCGCGTCACGGATCTCGTGCAGCGCATGCGGATCGGGCCCGGCCTCGAGCCCGGCGTCGAGGTCGGCCCGATGATCAGCGAGCGCGGACGCGAGAAGGTGCTCGCCCACGTCGCCGATGCCGTCGCGCTGGGGGCGGAGGTGCGCGTCGGCGGGCGGGCCATCGTGGGTCCGGGCTACTTCGTGGAGCCGACCGTGCTGCGCCAAGTCTCGCCCGCGATGCGCGTGATGCGGGAGGAGACGTTCGGACCGGTGATCGCCATCGCCGGATTTCACTCGGAGCGCGAGGCGGTCGAGCTCGCGAACGACACGGAGTACGGCCTTGCCGCCTACATGTTCACGCAGGACGCGGGGCGCGCCTGGCGGGTCGCCGAGGCGCTCGAGTACGGCATCGTCGGGCTTAACGATGGCGCGCCGTCGACGGCCCAGGCGCCATTCGGGGGATTCAAGGAGTCGGGACTCGGCCGCGAGGGCGGGATGGAGGGCATGGACGCGTTCCTCGAGACGAAATACGTCTCCTGGGGCGCGGTCGGCACGGCGCCTGTCTGAGGCGGCCGGCGACGCATCCTCCGCATTGAAACCAGGAAGGCCCCGGAGGCGGCACCGCCGCCTCCGGGGCCTTCCGTTTCGCTCTCAGCCCAGCAGTTCGTCGATCGCCGCGGCGAACACCTCGGTGTGCAGGTCGACGTCCGCTGCGCTCGTGTCCCGGGACATCAGGGCCATGTTGTGGAACGGCGTCATGAGGATGCCCCGGTTCAGGCAGTAGAGGTGCAGGAACGCGTCGAGCTCCGCGTCCTGCCCGGCAGCGCCCTCGCTGCCGTTCTTCGGCGGCTCCGGGCGGAAGATGTACTCGACGCGGGTGCCGAGGCGCGAGACGGAGAACGGGACGGCCCGACGGGTGAGCACGTCGCGGACGCCCGCCTCAAAGCGTTCCGCGACGGAGGTGGCATGGCGGTAGGCCTCGGGCGTCAGCACATCGGTGAGCGTTGCGCGCATGGCGGCGAGCGACAGGGCGTTCGCCGCGAGCGTACCGCCGACGCCGCCGGTGTCGGCCTCGGAAAGCGACGTGCGCGCGATTATCCTCACTGCGATCTCCGCGCTGACTCCGTAGGCGCCCGCGGACACGCCGCCGCCGATCGGCTTGCCGACAGTGAGGATGTCCGGCTCGAGCCCGTATTCAGCCGTATAACCGCCGGGTCCTGCCGAGATCGTGTGGGTCTCGTCGAGGATGAGCAGCGCAGAGTAGCGGCGCGTGAGTTCCCGGAGCGCCTCATGGAAGCCGGGCTGCGGGTGGACGATGCCGATGTTCGTCATCACGGGCTCGGCCAGCACGCAGGCGACATCGCCCTCGCGCAGCGCCGTCTCGAGGGCGGGGATGTCGTTGAACTCCACGACGCGGGTCGTCAAGGAAAGGTCGACGGGCGGGCCGACGTTGCCGCTCCGTGCGACGGTGCGGCCCTCGATGAGCGTGGCGAACGTCTCGTCGACAGTGCCGTGGTAGCACCAGTTGAAGACGAGGATTTTGGGACGGCCCGTAAGGGCCCTGGCCCAGCGGATGGCGAACCGGTTCGCGTCCGTGGCGGAGAGCGTGAACTGCCAGTAGGGGAGGCCGAAGCGCTCCGCAAGGTTTTCCGCCACAGCGTTCGCGTCTTCGGTGGGCAGCATGAAGGTGAGTCCCCGCTCGACCTGGCGGCGCACCGCCATGACGGTCGCCTCCGGCGCATGGCCGCTCATGGCGCCCGTGTCGCCGAGGCAGAAGTCCACGTAGGTACGGTCGTCGACATCGCGGAAGCGCGCGCCGCGGCCCTCCGCGACGAACAGGGGGAAACCGCCTGTCCAGCGCAGCATCCAGGGCATGGGGACGCCCGCGAGCAGCGAACCCTGTGCGCGCCGCGAAAGTTCAAAGGAGCGCGGGTGCAAGGTCCGGAACGATGCCTCTTCGCGCTGGTGGAGCGCCTGCAGGCGCTCCCTCGATATGGCGGCCATCGGATCTTTCCTCCAGAGGGGGTCAGTCGGAAGCGGGCTGGACAAACGGCGACAGGCCGGACAGCACGCGCAGGGCGAGGAACTCGTAGGCGACCGTCGCCCCGAGCAGGGCCGTGATTCCGGCCGTGTCGTATGCGGGCGCCACCTCGACGACGTCCGCGCCGACAGGACGGATGCCCGCAAGGCGCCGGATCGTCTCGAGGACGTGCCAGGATGGGGGTCCGCCCACCTCGGGCGTGCCGGTTCCCGGCGCGTGGGACGGGTCGACGACATCGACGTCGAAGGTGAGAAAGCACGCGCGGTCTCCGACCCGCGTGCGGATCGCGTGCGCCGTCGACCGCGCGCCGGCGGTGATGTAGCTGTAACTGTCGATCACGCGGATGCCGAAGCGCTGGGGGAGCTGCGCGTCATTGGCCGATTCCAGGCTGCCGCGCAGTCCCACCAGGATCGAGTGCTCTGGGGCGATGAGCCCCTCGTCGAGCGCGCGGCGCGCGAACGTCGCGTGCGAATAGGGTTCTCCCCAGAGCTCGTCCCAGAGATCCGAGTGGCTGTCGAACTGCACGAGGGCGAGCGGCCCATGCCTGCGATGGAGCGCACGCAGCTCGCCGAGGGTCACCGAGTGGTCGCCGCCGAGCACGAGCGGAAACGCGTCTTCCCCGTCGATGGCCGCCACCGCGGCCTCGGTCCGTTCCAGCGTACGGCGCGTATCCCCGGGCACCACCGCCACGTCGCCCAGGTCCGCCGCCGGGAACCGGTCGAAGAGGTCCCGGCGGTGCTGCGCGTGATAGGCGTAGAGCGTCCTAGATGCCTCGCGCATGGCGGAAGGACCGAACCGGGCGCCGGGACGGAAGGTCGTGCCCCCGTCGAAGGGAACCCCAAGGATGGCGACGCTGCTGCCTGCGGCGGACGGAGCTGTTGGAAGCCGCATGAACGTCGCAATGTCGCCAAAGCGCGGCCGCTCGTGTTCCGGACATGGCCGCCCGGGGGATCCCTCAGCATACATGCCTTCGCCCGTCAGTCCGCGGGGGTCGCGACGGCCTCTTCCGCGGCGGGGTCGTACGCCTCGCGGCGACCGAAGTAGAAGGGAGTGCGCCGGACGAGGTGGCCCCAGAGCATGGGGATGACCCCGACGGCCAGAAGGCCGAGTCCGACCCAGTCCACCACGGGACCGAGGCTCGGGATGTCGTTCCACCCGACCGTGATCAGGAACACGGCCGCGAGCAGCGGCCAGAGGAACAGGAAGATGACGTTTCCGGCGTTCTTGAAGAGCACCTTCCGGTAGAAGACGATCACCGAGATGGCGGCGAGGGCGTAGTAGAACACGACCTGCAGGCTGATCGCGCTGATCGCGTCCGTCATCACGGTGCTGACGGACGGCAGGAAGTTCGAGAGCACGAACAGCAGGAGACCCACGATCAGGATGACGACGCTGTTGAAGGCCGGCGTGCCCCAGCGCTTGTGGATGCTGCCGAAGCGAGACGGCAGCACGCCGTCGCGGCCCATGGCGAAGAGCGTGCGGGTGACCTGCAGGAGCGAGGTCTCCAGCGTGGCGATGGTGGAGAGCGCGACCGCGAGCACCATGATGTTGCCGAGGCCCGGGCCGAAGAGCTTCACCCCGAGCGCCTGGAGGACGTTGGCCGTCGAGGCGTTGATCTCGTGGGGAGTCATACCGACCTGGATGGCCGTCGTGAACAGCTCGAAGATGAGCAGCAGGATGACGATGCCGATCGCGACCGCGATGCCGGGGATGCGCCGGCTGTCCTGCGATTCCTCGTTGAGGTTCGCCGCGACGTCCCAGCCCCAGTAGTAGAAGGTCGCGATCAGCGCCCCGGAGATGAACACGGCGCGCGAGGGGAAGGCGAATGGCGAGAACCACGACCACTGCATCGGGTTCACGCCGTGCACGCCGAACTTGACGATGGCGACCACTGCCGCTACGGCCAGGATGACGAGTTCGATGCTGGACATGATCCACTGGGCGTTCGTGGTGATGCGGATGCCCAGCATGACGAGCAGGGAGACGATGATGAACCAGAGGCTGCCGACGATCGTTACGGCGGCGAGGTTGTTGCTCAGACTGGGGGCGATGAGGTCCAGGGTTACGGAGCCCGCGGGAACCGCGCCGGAAACCATGAAGAGCGTGGCCGAGACGATCAGCGCCCAACCCGCGAGGAATCCGAGGTCGCCGCTGAGCGCCTTGCCGACCCAGGCGTAGGACGCGCCCGCGTTCGGCTGCCAGCGGTTGAGGTAGAGGAACGCCATCACGACTCCGAACATCGGGATGCCGGACCAGAGGAGCGCGGCGGGTGATGCGAGCCCGACGGCGCCGAACAGCACCGCGGCGGTGGCGGCGATGGAGTAGGCGGGAGCGGTCCCGGCGACCGCCATGACGATCGAGTCAAAGAGGCTGAGGACGTTTCCCGTGAGAGAGGGCTGCTGCTTTTTCTCCAATTACCAGGTCCTCCTTGAGATGTGTGCAGATGTGGTTCAGTCGGCGGGGGAGACGGCGGGGATCCGGGCGACCGCGGCGAGCGATTCGTCGAGCGCGGAAAGTACGGTCGCGATCTCGCTCTCCGTGATGATCGCCGGTGGTTCGAGACGCACGACGCGGGCGTTGTTGAGCGTGCCGGAGACGAGGATGTGGCGGCGGAAGAGCTCCTTTGCCACCTGGTAGCCCTGGTTGTCCGATGTGAACTCGAGCCCGATCAGGAGACCCTTGCCGCGCACTGCGCGCAGGACCGTGGGATACCGCGATTGGAGGTCCCTCAGACCGCTTAGGAAGATCTCTCCCTTGCGGGCCGCCTGACCGGGGATATCCTCCGAGAGCGTCACGTCGATCGCTGCGATGGCTGCGGCGCAGCCGAGCGGGTTGCCGCCGAAGGTCGAGGAGCCGAGCAGGAACGGGTTCTCCTCCATGCGCGTCCAGAGCCGCTTGGTGGCCACCATGCAGCCGATCGGTGCGACGCCGCCGCCGAATGCCTTCGCGAGCGTCATGATGTCCGGGGTGACGCCCCAGATCGGAA
>JAKAPV010000216.1 GCA_021806845.1 Bacillota bacterium
CGCCAGTGCTTGCACCGCCGCTCCGGCGATGCTGTCGCCGGATTGCGAGACGGCTCCCCGCCCGTACGGGCAGGGAGCCGTCTTGAGGGTGATGCTAGGCGCTCTTCGCAACGCTCTGGCGCGCGGCAACCTCGTTGCTGCCCGCGACGCCGAAGTAGAGGAGCAGCATGGCGATGATCTGGGCCGGGAAGAAGAGGACGCCGTGGCCGAACTGGCCGGCGGTGTCTGCGGCCGAGAAGACGATGCCGCCGAGGGCGATCAGCAGGTTGTAGCTCTGGCGCGACCGGAGGTAGGAGTAGAGCGCTCCGACGATCAGCGCCAGGCCGCCGAATCCTCCCAAGAGAGCGTAGCCGAGCGTCACGATCGCCCCCGGGGCGACCTTCGCGACCGTTGCGGAGGCCTCGAGCACATTCGAGAGCGCCGACGCGCTGACGGGGGTCGTCGCGGCTCCGGCGAGCGCGATCAAGGTGAAGAGGACCATGGCGCCCAGGAACCAGTGGCCAAAGCGGCGCCAGATCAGGTACACCGTCCCGCTCCCCATGAAGCCCGGCACCGCCGCGGACAGGACCAGGTACGCGCGGTAGTCCCACGCGGGGAAACCGCCCCGGGCGAACGCGAGCAGTTGCGTCAACGCGGCCAGGGCCGCCAGCGCAAAGGACACCGTCCACCACAGGGCGTAGGGGCGGTGCTTGAGCTGGTACTTCTTTCCGAGCTGCCAGGCCAGCACGCCGCCGATCAGCACGGTGGCGAGGGCCGCAATCCACAGGAGACTCAACCGGACCACCCCTTCCAGCGCGGCCTGCTCAGCGTGTGAGCAGTGCCTTGCGCGATAGGTTCAGACGCCCCTTTTCGTCGATCTCGACGACCTTGACGTCGACCTCGTCGCCAACCTTGACGACATCCTCCACCTTCTCCACCCGCTCGAGGGCGAGCTGCGAAATGTGGACGAGTCCTTCCTTGCCCGGCAGGATCTCCACGAACACGCCGAAGTTCATCAGGCGCGTGACCCGTCCGTGGTACACCTCGCCCGGCTCAGGCTCCTTGACGATCGCGTTGATCCGCGCGATCGCACGCTGGGCGGCCTCCAGGTTGATGGCGCCGACGTAGATCGTGCCGTCCTCCTGGATGTCGATGTCTACCTTCTGGGTGCCGATCCTGGTCTCTTCGATGATCTTGTTGATCACCTTTCCGCCTGGTCCGATGACCTCGCGGATCTTGTCCGGGTTGATGTGGATGACCGTCACGCGCGGCGCGTAGGCGGACAGTTCCTGGCGCGGCTCCGGCAGAACGGCCAGCATCTTGCCGAGGATGAAGAGGCGGCCGACGCGGGCCTGTTCGAGTGCCCGCTCCAGGATGGCCCAGTCGAGGCCCGCGATCTTGATGTCCATCTGGATCGCGGTGATACCGTCGGCCGTGCCCGCGACCTTGAAGTCCATGTCACCCAGCTCGTCCTCGAGCCCTTGGATGTCCGTGAGCACCGCGACCTGATCGCCGTCCTTGACGAGCCCCATCGCCACACCGGCCACCGGTGCCACGATCGGCACGCCGGCGTCCATCAGCGCGAGGGTCGAGCCGCAGACGGAAGCCATCGAGGTGGAGCCGTTCGACTCCAGCACCTCGGAGACGAGGCGGATCGTGTAGGGGAACTGCTCTTCCGGCGGGATCATCGGCAGGAGGGCGCGCTCGGCGAGCGCTCCGTGCCCGATCGAGCGCCGGCTCGGCGCGCGCAGCGGGCGCGCCTCGCCCGTCGAGAAGGGCGGGAAGTTGTAGTGGTGGATGTAGCGCTTGCTGTCGTTGGCGCCGATGTCGTCGAGGATCTGCTTGTCGGAGACCGCTCCCAGGGTGCAGATCGTCAGCACCTGCGTCTGGCCGCGGGTGAAGAGGCCCGTCCCGTGCGTACGCGGCAGGATGCCGTTGTCGCAAGTGATCGGGCGGATCTCGTCGGTGCGCCTTCCGTCCGCTCGGATGCCCTCCTCCAGGATGAGACGGCGCATCACCGCCTTGCGTGCGGCCTTGAGGGCGTCCGCGACCTCCTGGCCGCGATCCGGGTAGCGCTCCGCGAGGCTCGCGGTCACTTCCTGCTCCAGCGCCAGCGTATCCGCCTCGCGCTGCAGCTTGTCGCCGTTGCGCATCGCAGACTCGAGGCGGCCGGCGAGGATCTCCTGCGTCGCCTCTCCGATTTCGGCGGCCGGCTTCGTGATGGCATACTCGCCCTTCTCGCGGCCGGCGCGGCGGCGAAGCTCCTCCTGCATGTCGAGGACCTGCTGGATCTCCTGATACCCGAAGCGGATCGCCTCGAGCACCTCGGTTTCCGTGACGCGCTGCGCGCCTGCCTCGATCATGATCACGGCGTCTCGCTTGCAGGCAACCGTGAGGTGCAGGCGGGAATCGGCGAGCTGGTCCTGCGTCGGGTTCAGGATGTACTGGCCCCCTGAGTAGCCGACGACCGCACCGCCGATCGGCCCGTCGAACGGGATGTCGGAGACGTGCAGCGCCGCGGAGGCACCGATCATGCCCGCGACCTCCATCGGGCAGTCGTGATCGACGGAGAGGACGGTGCAGACGATCTGCACGTCGTTGCGGAACCCCTTGGGGAAGAGCGGGCGGATCGGGCGGTCTGTCAGGCGCGACGCGAGGATGCCCTTCTCGCTCGAGCGCCCCTCGCGCTTGATGAACCCTCCCGGGATGCGCCCTACGGCGTAGAGGCGCTCCTCGTAGTCGACCGTCAGCGGGAAGAAGTCGATGCCGGCGCGCGGCTCGCGCGACGCCACCGCCGTCACCAGCACGACAGTCTCGCCGTAGGTCACCAGTACGGCCCCGTTCGCCTGCTTGGCGAGCCGCCCCGTCTCCAGAACGAGCGGACGGCCTCCCCATTCTCCTTCGACACGCACTACCTCCAAGGTAGCGCCTCCCTTCAACTGTCCAGAGCCGCCCAAAGGCACGGAGGGAGCGGGTCTCCCCGCTCCCTCATTTCAGTGCCGTAGGCCGAGCTGCTCGGCGATCGCCCGATAGCGCGCCGGGTCAACGGAACGCAGGTAGTTTAGCAGGCCCCGCCGACGGCCGACCATCGTCAAGAGGCCCCGGCGGGAGTGGAAATCCTTCTTGTGCACCTTCAGGTGTTCGGTGAGGTAGAGGATGCGTTCCGTGAGGAGCGCGATCTGCACCTCCGGCGACCCCGTGTCGCCCTCGTGCCGTGCATACTTCTGCATGATCCCCTGCTTCTGGTCCTGATCGAGCGCCATCTGGCTCCTCCCATACTTGCCCCGCGCGCAGCCCTTGCCGCACGGAGGGTGAATCGATACCTAGTGGAGCTCTGCCCGCGGCCGGTCCGGCTCCCAGATCGCGTACAACGCCTCGACGAAGGCCTGTTCCCGCGGATCCTCCACACCCGTCTCGCGGTAGAAGAGCTCTAACCGCCGGCGCAGCTGGCGGAACTCACGGCTCAGGACGATGGACGTGAAGCGTTGCAGCAGTTCCTCTGGCCCGTACTCGTCCAGTGCGGAGCCACCTCCTATTATCCTGGCTATCCTAGCATATCGTCGGATACCGTCGCAACGGCGAGCGCATTGCGGGCATCCACGCAGTCCTGCGCGATCTGTGCGCGCAACGCATCCGCGCTTGTATAGCGTTCGATGCCACGCAGCCGCGCAGCAAACGAAACTGCGAGCTCTTGTCCGTAGATATCTCCCGCAAAGTCCAAAAGGTGCACTTCAAGCAGCGGGGCGTCCTCATCGAACGTGGGCCTCGGACCGAGGCTTGCCGCGCCATCGACGATCTGTCCGCCGAGCAGGCAGCGCACCGCGTAGACGCCCTCGCACGGCAGCGCCTGATCCGCCGCGCAATGCACGTTGGCGGTCGGGAAGCCGAGCGTGCGGCCGCGCTGCGCTCCCGGCAGCACCGTCCCGCGCACGAGGAAATCCCGTCCCAGCATCGCGCGCGCCGCGGCCATGTCGCCGTGCGCGAGCGCTTCGCGCACGCGGCTTGAGGAAACGGTGCCGCCGGCCGCCAGCGCCGGCGCCACGACGTCCACGGCGACGCCATGCTCGCCGAGCTGCGCCCAAAGGGACTGGGCATCGCCGCGCGCCGCCTTGCCATAGCTGAAATTGAAGCCGACGACGACGCGCGCGGGCCGGATCCAGCCGAGCAGGACGCGTTCGACGAACTCCTCTGGCTGCATCGACGCGAGTTCCCGATCAAACGGCAGCCTGAGGAGCGCCTCGGCGCCGTAGCGCCGCAAAAGCCTCCCGCGTTCCGGCAGCGGCGTCAGGATCTGCGGCGGCTTGCCCAGCACGGCCATCGGATGCGGGTCCGGCACCAGCACCGCAGCCGGGCTCCCGAGCGTCCGCGCGGCCGCGTGCAGCGCGCGCAGGACCTCCTGGTGACCGATGTGCACTCCGTCGAAGTTGCCGATCGCCAGCGCTCCACCAGGCGGGAGCGGCTGGGCGAAGACGTCCTGCCAGATGGCGATCAATCCTCCATGCCGAGCACGGTCTGCGGATGCCAGGCCCCGTCCGGGCCGCCGACGACCACCGCAACGAGGCGTCCCTCGCACTCCGCGCGGTGGGGTCCTTCGCCCGTCGCGCCCGGCAGGCGCTGGCCCTGCGCGATGCGCGTTGCCTCCTCGCGCGTCAGCACGGCCTGCGGCAGGTGCTGTACGAGTGCCGCGGGCGGCGCCGGCTGCCAGGTCTCCTCGAGGGCCTGGCAGTCCGAGAGGCCCCACGGACCGCTGCGGCTCCGCACGAGCGCCGCCAGCACCCCGCCGCACCCGAGCGCAGCGCCGAGATCTCTCGCCAGGCTGCGCACGTAGTAGCCTGCGCCGACGTTCAGTGTGACGCGCAGCTTCGCGACGTCCCCCGGGGTGAACGACTCCAGCGAAAAGCGGTGGAGCGTGGCGGGGCGCGCCGCAAGCTCGATCGGACGGCCCGTCCGGGCCGCGCGGTAGGCGCGCTCGCCCGCCACCTGCCGGGCGGAGTACGCCGGCGGCAGTTGCGGGTGCGTCCCCACCATTCCATCGAGCGCCGCCGTGGCATCGGCGGCGCCGATGCCGGCCGCGGAGCTTCCAGGCACGAGCGGGTGCGCGAAGTCGTCACTGGGGCTCTGCCGCCCGAGCCAGATCTCCGCCACGTACTCCTTGTCCATGCCTTCCGCGTAGCGGATGAGCCGCGTCGC
>JAKAPV010000217.1 GCA_021806845.1 Bacillota bacterium
CGATCTCGATGGGACTGACCGCCGTCGCGGAGACGCTCTACGTCGCTGACGCGGAGTCGAGCGCGATCCGCGCCGTGCCGCTGGGCGGCGAAGGCGTCGTCGAGACGCTCGTCGGGGAGGGCCTCTTCGACTTCGGCGACCGCGACGGACCGCTGCAACACTCCCAGCTCCAGCATCCGAACGGGATCGCGGCCGCCGCGGATCGCATCTATATCGCGGATACCTACAACGACAAGATCCGGCTGCTCCTGCTGCGCGAGCAGCGGCTCGAGACGTTTCTCGACGGCCTGCGCGAGCCCCAGGCCGTGCAGATCCATGATGGGGCGCTCTACATAGCGGATAGCGGCAACCACCGCATACTGCGGGCGCCCCTCGGGGGCGGCGGCGCCGAGACGATCCTCGCCTGATGCAAGAAGGGTGCGGCGCTGCCGTCGGACCCCTTTCGCGTTCTTACGCCTGCCTCGCCGGCTCCGGCTGGTGCCTCGCCCACCATGCCGCCGCCGCCACGCGGTTCTTGGCCCCGATCTTCTTCAAGATGCTCGAGACGCGGTGCTTGACGATCTTGTCGTCGAGCCGCAGCTCGCGGCTGATCTGCCGGTTCGTTTCGCCGCGTACGATGCGCTCCAGCACCTCATATTCATCGATGGTCAGCGGAGCCCAGGGACTGTGGTCCCCGAGCGAGCGAAGCCGCAGCCGTCCGGCGACCACGGCCGCCATTTGCGGGTCCACTGGCGCACCCCCGTCCCGGACGGTGCGGATTGCGGTCGCCAGTTCCTCGGCGGAGACGTCTTCGAAAAGGTACCCGGCAGCGCCGTCCATGATCAGTCCGAGAATCGTCTCTTCATCCGTGCGCGCGGTGACGATGAGCACCCTGCAGTCCTGGCTGCGCATCTCCTGACACGCCTTCGTATCCAGGCTGGCGGGGTCCCGAACGTTCAGCACGGCAACGTCCGCGCTCGTCTCGCGCAGCATGCGGCAGGCCTCATTCGTGTTTTTGCTCTCTGCGACCACTTCGATGTCCCGGGCGTCCTGCAGGAGTGCGCGCAAACCCGCGCGGACGATCGTGCTGTCCGCGATCGTCACCACGCGAACGCGCTCGGCTGCCTGCATGACCTCACCTCCCGATGTCCTCGGCATGGCTGAGGCTGCGATGCAGTCTGCGGATGAGGAACGCATCACAGTCGTCGCGCCGCTCCACGCCAAGCAGGGCATTGCCGGATTTCTCGGCCCAGAGCGGGATTTCAGTGCGGGCCATGGAATCGTCGGCGAGAATGGCCACCACCTGGCCGAGCTGTGCCGACCGCACGGCACCGATCGCCTCCATGAGCGGCATGTGGCAATCGCTGCCCCTCGCGTCGACGAGAACGTCCGCTGAGGTCAGCATGGTGAAACACCTCTCGTCGCCGACATTGGGGAGCGCGGCCAAGCGGGCGCAATCCCCCCATAATCATTAGTCGCTGAATCAACCCCCGCCGACAATCTCCATTCGGACTTGCAACTCACCCCAATTTCACGGCGCAACCGGCCCTTTCGGGGCCGTTCGAACGGCCTGTCCGCACAGCAAGGCCGCCTCCGCCCCGCGGTCGGAGGCGGACGGCAGCAACGCCGCGGCCGGAACGCCTCGTCAGCGCATGCGCGGTCCTGGTGCCTCTAGCGGGGCCCAGGGCGGCGTTTCGCTATTTCGGCGTATACCCGATCTTCGCGACATACTTGGCGATCTGGGTTTCGGCGATCGGATTCTGGACGACCGCCTGAATCACCCCGCTCCGGTCGATGAAGAAGCTCGTCGGAATGAAGGCGACCTGGTAGCTGTTCGCGACGGCATTCTGCTCGTCGAGGACGACGGGGAAGCGGATGTCGTACTTGCGCACGAACTTCTCCACATCTCCCGGACTCGTCTCCGAGGCGGCCAGGTCCACCCCGATGATGTCGATGCCGGGGTTCGCGGCGGCGAACTTCGCGAGACCGGGCGCCTCCGCGTTGCACGGTGGGCACCAGGAGGCGAAGAAGTTGATCCACACGGGATGACCGCGCAGAGAACTGAGCGCGATACTGCCCTTGCCGCTGAGCAGCGGCAGCTTCCAGTTCGGCGCGATCTGACCGACCTGTATGCCGACTGTGCGGGGTGCACTGGGTACCGGATGCAGGCCCCACCAGAGCAATAACAGTGCTGCGATCACCGCGACTCCGATGACGTACGGCCGATACCGCCGCAAGATGTTCCCTCCCATAGCTGCGCTATGCCATGCCGAGGGCGATCAGGACCGCCACTGCGGCGAAAACGCCTCCGACGGCGCGCGTGAGAACCCTCGACGCCGAGGGCGCGCGGCTCGCCAACCGGCGGGCGGCGAAGCCGAGCGCGAGCACTGTGACGGCCCCTCCCAGCGCCACGGCGAGCACCGCGTCCGCGGCTGGCCACGTGAGCCCCGCGTCTCCCAGCTTGGCGGCGCTCTGCAGTGCAGGGCCGCTCAGGCCGAGGCTGACCTCGAAGGGCATGAGGATGCCGAGGATGGCGGAGGTCGTTGCGTCGCTCGCCGGGTCCTGCCCGGGGGAACGGCCGCGCAGGCGCGCCCAGACGTTCTGGACGCCAAGCAGGAATAGCCCCTCAAACATCAGAACGAAAGCCAGTGAGAGCGCCCCGACCGCCTGGTGGCGCTGCAGCCAGTCGGCAACGGGCGTCCCGTAGAGATGCAAAAGCAGGTATGCAACGACGAAGCCGGATGCGTAGGCCGCAAGGCGGCCGCGAATGACTCCCGCATCTTGGGCGCTCCCGAGCGCGAGCCCGACCGCCACGACCGGGAGCGGCCAGGCGCTGGGGTATACGGCACCGAGTATGGCACGCAAGAAGATGACGTCGTAGCTGATCCGGCCCACGCTCCCACGAGAGTATCTGCGCCGCACGTCCATTGTACAAGGTATTGCGCCTGGACGCGGTCCATCCCCCAGCAGCCCGGAAGAAGGTGCCTCGACGGCCCAGCCTCATTTCCCCCGTCACCGCGAATACCTTCTGCTGCTCGCATCGCGCGCGGTGCGGAGTTTCGCCATGTCCATCATCACCGTGGTACTGCCGCTGCTGGTTGCGGACCGCGGCCTCCGCCCGACCGCAGCAGGGCTCGTCTTCACCGCCGCCTCGATCGGCGGGGCCGTAATCCTGCTCAGCGCGGGCTTCCTCGGGGATCGCTACGGGCGCCGGCCGATCCTCGTCGCGATTGCCGCGACCGCAGCGGTCGCAACGGTCGGCGTCAGCATGACCGGCAGCTACCCGCTGCTATTGCTCTTCGCGTGCATCGGCGCCCTCGCGCGCGGCGGCGCCGCCGGCTCCGGCGGCGCCTGGGGGCCCTTCGCTCCGGTGGAGCAGCCCTTGCTCGCGGAAGTCGTCCCGCGCAGCGCACGCAATGCCGCATTCTCCACCTTGGCGATCCTCGGAGTGCTGGCCGGAGCCGCTGGCTCGCTCGCAGCGGCGCTGCCAGCCGTCCTGCAGGGGGTCGGGGTGACGAGGGCAGGCGGCGACGAGATCACCATGATCATCGCCGGCGTCGCGCAGCTCGCAGCCGGCCTCCTGGTGCTGCCCGTGCGCGAGGCGCCGCCCATCCCCCCGGCGCGCCTGGAGGAGCGCCGGCTCTCGCCCGCCGCCCGCGACGCCGTCTTCAAACTGTCGCTCACGAACGCCCTGAACGGATTCGGCGCCGGGTTTCTGGGTCCGTTCCTCACCTACTGGCTGCATGTGCGCTTCGGCGTGGGCGCAGCGGCGCTGGCGACCCTCTTCACCGTCACGAACCTCGTGTCCGCGCTTCCCTACCTCGGCGCGGCCAGCCTCGCCAGGCGCCTCGGCAGCATCCCGACGATCCTCTGGACGCGGCTCTTCGCGGCGGTCTTTACAGCGCTCCTGCCGTTCATGCCGACCTTCCTATGGGCGAGCGCCGTCTACGTCCTACGCATGGCGGTGCAGATGATGGCCAACCCGATCCGGCAGTCCTTCGTGCTGGACCTCGTCGCGCCGGAGGAGCGCGGCCGGCTTTCATCCGCGTCCTCGCTCCCGTCGCAGGTCACGACCAGCGTCGCGCCGTACATCGGCGGCTGGCTGATGGAATCGCTGGGCCTCATGGGGCTGCCGCTCGAGCTGGCTGCGCTCTTCCAGGCCTCGAACGGCGTTCTCTTCGCACACTATTTCCGCGGGGCCCGAGACCCCGCCGCCGCCGAGACGGACTAAACCCCCAGCGCGGCTCCGTAGATGCCGACTGCGGCGCAGAGCACGCGCCCGTCCCCATCCCTGGCGCTCGCCTGCGCGAAGTGGATCGAGCGCCCCTTGCGGTCGATCTGCACCTGCAGCTGCACCTCGCCCGGCAGGGTAGGCAGCATGTAGCTCACGTCCAGGGTCCGCAGTGCGACCTCCCCCGCCCCCCGAGCAAGCAGGGAACTCCGCATGGCGAGGTCGAGCGCCGCCGCCAGCGCGCCGCCGTGCCCGATCCCTTCCGGGTTCAGGAGCACGGGACGCACGTCCAGCACCTGCAGGTCGTCCGCCGCCGGCAGCAGCGAGAGCAGCGCGGGCAGGCTCTGGGCGTCCGGCATCTCCCACTCCGGCGATGCGCCGGGCTCTTCCTCCGCCGGCTGCCGCTTGGGACTCCGCGCGAAGAACCCCTGGGCCGTCGCGCAGATCTCGCCGTCCATGCGCAGCACGCGGCAGGAGGCCATGGCCTCCTTCCATTCCGGCGCGAGCAGCGGGCTCTCCCCCTCGCCGCGCACCGGCGCCTTGCCGACCGCACGGTGAAAGGCGATCTGCAAGTGCACGGTCCCGAACGACACGCGCTCCAAGAGCTGTCCGGCGATCGCGTGCCCCAAGGTGATGTCGCAGAGCGTCGCGACGGCGCCCTGCGATATGCCGCCCCCGGGATCACAGGCAGCGGGGACGGGCGGCATGAGGGCGTTGCACCCTCCGGGCCGCGGGATCTCGATCTCAATGCCGAGCGCCTGCCGGAAGGGGTTCACAGGGAATGTGGTCCGCAATCTATCGCCTCCGGGGATTGTCCTCATCATCCTATCACGCGGAGACCTCGACCTTCAGGTCGAGGAGGAAGCGTCTTCCAGTTGTCGAATGGTGGGATATGGTATCTCGACACGAGCGAGCGTACCGGTTTCGGTGCTACCCGACCGCAG
>JAKAPV010000218.1 GCA_021806845.1 Bacillota bacterium
GCCAGCCAGAACGCCGCCGACGTCTTCAACTACCTCGGTACGATCGGCGTTCTCTTCGTGCTGATCGCTTATGCGCTGACCAGCCTGTCCGCCATGGTCTTCTTCCTGCGCAAGCAGATGAACATCTGGGACCTCGTCATTCCCGCGATCGCGATTCTGCTTCTGGGCTACGTGTTCTGGAGCAACGTGTATCCCGTTCCTGCCGCGCCCTACAACTTCTTCCCCTACATCGTGCTCGGTTGGATCGTAATCGGAGTGCTTGTGGTTTGGCTCAACAAGAGCCTCCGCGCCCGTCTCAACGACTCGCAACTGTTCGCTCTGGACGGCGATTCCGTACAGGAAGGAGCATGATGTCGTGCCGCGCGTTGCCGTTATAGGCGGAGGCATCATCGGGGCAGCCGCTGCCTATCACCTTGCGCGGCAAGGCTACGGCGTTACGCTCTTCGAACGCGACCAGCTCGGCGGAGGATCGACCGGCCGATCCGTCGGCGAAGTCGAGGCACAGTACGCAGAGGAAGACGCGGTATCCCACCGCGTCTTCTCCTTGCGCTTCCTCGAGCGCCTCGAACAGGAAACGGGTCGACGCCTCATCCACCGCAACGGGTACCTTCGCCTCGGGCGGACCGACGACGCCCTGCGCGGTTTTGCCGAGAGCCTCCGCCTTCAGAACGAACTCGGGTGGACCGGAGCACGACTTCTCGACGTCGCAGAAGCAGCTAGCATCGTGCCCGGACTGTGTACGGACGGTATCTCCGGCGCCCTCTTAGGGCCCCACGACGGTTATGTCGACCCGGTGGAGGTGACGGACCTCCTCGTGGCGCAAGCGCGGTCCCTAGGAGCGACCGTACGCATCGGTCACGAAGTCCGTTCAGTGACCCCGGGACCGAGTGGAGTAGAGTTGGAAGTGGGAGCCGAGGTCCTCCACTGCGAAGTGGCAGTGGTCGCGGCCGGTCCCTGGTTAGACTCCCTCCGCGCCGGGTATGGCGCGGAGGGAAGGATCCGCAATGAGCGTCACGAGGTGTGCGTCGTCACCCTGTCGCAAGATTACCCAGACATCCCCTTCACCATGGATTATCTGCCTGGCGGGGACGTTCCCGGCATCTACTTTCGTCTCGAAGGACCGGGCAGAATGCTGATCGGACTGCATGACGAGGGCAGCACAGCCACCACTGTCTCACCCGATGACTGGCAAACCTCTTTGTCCGACGCGGGGCGCGATGCGATCATCGCGCGGTTCCTTGAGATCATGCCGGCCGTCGGTGCGACTGCAGGCTTTCTCGGAGGGTGGGCTGGTCTATACCCGTTCACCGATACCGGCATTCCCACGGTGACCTGGGCCGTCCCGGGAAGAGTGCTCGAAGCGGTTGGCTTCGGTGGGGTAGGAGTGCAGTTGGGCCCGTGGGCAGGCCACGAAGTCCAGCGACTCGTCGCGAGCGCAGTGCCTAAGTAAATGTGCCCATTCCAACATGGCGCGGCGTCTACGTGATGCCAGGCCATGTTGTTAGTAATACTCATGAGCCTACGCGGGAGTTACGAAGGCCAAGACGCCGGCTGTCAGCGGACGCCCTCCCCCGCTCCAAAAACGCGCTCACAAGCGTGGCCACGGTAGGTATCGAACCGTACACATTTGCTGCAGCCCAACCCCGCTTGCATCCAGAGGGCCGTGCGTGGCTGCGACTCATGCGTTTGACTAGGAAAGGATCGCTACTCACCGTGCTCGATTGGTACTCCGCGGAACATTCCATACAGGGCGAGGTCGTAGAGGGATTTCAACGAACCGGCGAGGATGAACGGCAATCCGAATGCGGCGACCGCCAGTGCAATGCCGGTGACGGCCGGCGAGACCGCCGAGGCGACGCCGCGAACCGCCGCCGTTGTGCCTGCGGCCGCGCCGCGCTCCTCCGGCGAAACGAGCGCCATCGTATAGGCTTGGCGCGTCGGTACGTCGAGCTGCGACAGCAGGCTGCGCAGGACGAGCAGCGCGGCGGCCACGGTAAAGTTCGGCGCGAAGGCAACCAGGAGCAGTAGGATGTTCGACGGCAAGTGCGTGAATACCATCGTGTTGAGCAGACCGAAGCGCCGTGCCAACCACGGCGCCGCGAGCTGCGAGACCGCCATGGCGAGGTTAGTGGCGAAGAAGAGAAGTCCGACCGCCCCTGCTGCGGCGCCGAAGCGCTCATGCAGCCAGAGGGCGGCGATGCCCTGCGCCACGAGGCCACCAGCCAGGGCATCCACGCCAAAGAGTGCCGTAAGGCGCAGGACGACGCGCCGGCTCTTGACGAGACGCCCGGACGATGCGCCACGCTCGCCGCGTTCCTCCTCGACAGCCGGCGAAAGCCTGCTATAGAGCCAGAGCAGGGCAACGCCGATCACGGCATACAGCCAGAAGGCGCGGGCGCCCTGCACGGCGACTGGAACGGCAACCACGGCAAGCGCGCCAAGGGCCCCGGCGAGTGCCGCCGTCATGTTGTAGCGAGCGTACAGGGTCATGCGCCGCGATGTTCCGCCAATCTGGGCCAGCGCCGCTTGCTCGATAGGCAGAATGGCGGCGACGTCCTTGCCGGTGGGGCTGAAGGTGGCGAGAAGGCTCATGAGCGCCAGCAGTGGCCACCACGTGCTGAGGGCCAGCGCCGTCCCGCCGAGGACGATGGCGAGGGACATGAGCCGCAGGCTGCGCCTCCGGCCAAAATGCGCACTGAGACGCCCGGCCAGGGCGCTGAGGGCTCCACTAGCCAGCAGTGCGATGGTGAACAGCACGCCGATCATCAGCGCAGGCACCCCGTGAGCACGCCAGTACAGCGCGATCTCGACCGAGATCAAGCCGTAGCCGAAGTTGCGCAGGGCGGCAGCACCGATGATGTACAAGGCATCCCGGTCCCCGCGGTCAGGCATGCTGCTGCCGAGGTAGCCGTGCGGAAACGGGAAGACCCCTTTGCTCGTGCAGGCTACGACCTCCCGTCGCTATCCCTGGACCTCGGCCTCGCACCAACGGTAGAGAGCGTCGTACAGGGGAGTCTCGAGCTCAATCTTCTTTTGGTCGTCCTCGCCGTGAAGCAGCGCGAAGCCATGCGCGACGGCGTACAGTCCAGCCGCTTCGGGCACGATGGCGCGATCGCTGGAGACATCCGCACCGTGGACGATCTGCGCCAAACGCCGAAGTGCCGGATCCTCAAGCCCGTACTTGACCATGATGGATTCGAAGCTGCACCGTCCGTCCACATGACCCAGTTCGACCCCCTTGAAGTCGAAAGGAGTCGCGCCTTCACGCCCTGCGACGGCCATGACCTCGTCGGCATCCACGAACAGGAACTCTGCATCCTTGTCGACAAAGCGCCTAATCAGCCACGGGCAGGCGATGCGGTCCACGTTGGCGTTCTTGCGGGTTACCCACTTCACTGAATCGGCCCCTTTCCGCCTTTTGGGGATGCAACGAACGTTGCCTGATTGAATCTCCGTCGAATGAGGCCGACACGAGAGCCGCGACTCCGAGTGTGGGCCGGCCAGATGCGAGTCATATCGCTGCTCGACATGCTCTGGGCCTTCGCGACGAGGTGTGCTGGCCTGATCGGTATTAGGCAACTCTCAAAGAGCAGCCGTGCCCAATCCGCAAAGGCACCTTCAATCTGCCCGGCGATCTGTCGGGAAATTGTACCATGCTCTACGGGGGAGGACCACCTTCAGCTTGTGGGGTTTCCAGGGGAACGTAAGGCAAGCCCACCCCCCCTAGGAAGCGCGGTTGTCTATGGTAGGCAGAAAAGTGCCCCGTCACGCCCGAAAGCGTCGACTCAGCGTCTTTGTCTTTCCGTGATCCGGCTGTCCTCGCGAGGTAGGGGTTTCGGGCTCCTCTGGAGAAGGCCACGTGAGTCAGAACTCTTGAACATGAGGGGCGCACGAGTGTGTCGCACGAGCGTGACGGACTGAAGCCGGCCGCGTATCCGCCGCCGGGAGATCTTGTCCAGGAGGGCATCAAGCGAGAACTGGACCCGCCGGACAGCCGGATCGAGGTCGGCGTCGTGATCGTCGGCGGCGGTCCCGCTGGTCTTGCGTGCGCGATCAGACTCCTTCAGCTTCTATCGGATTCCCCCGAGGTAATGGAACGCCTCGGCGAGGTGCCTGTCGCCGTCGTCGAGAAGGGCAAGTTCTGCGGCGCGCACAACCTGAGCGGCGCCGTAATGCGCCCGTCCGGACTCGAGGCGCTCTTCCCCGGCATGGACCCGTCTGAGTGGCCGACGTACGGCAAAGTCGATCAGGACAGCGTCTACTGGATGTTCAGCGAAACCTCTCAACTGCAGCTGCGTCCCACCCCACCGACATTCCGGAACCACGGCAACTATGTGGTCAGCGTGTCCGAACTCTCGCGCTGGCTCGCCACCAAGGCGGAGGAGATGGGCGCCTACATCCTGACCGAGACGGCGGGCCAGCAGCTGCTTGTGGCGGACGGCGCTGTACGGGGCGTGCATTCCGGTGACAAGGGCCGCAGCCGGACTGGAGAGGCGTCGGGAAACTTCGAACCGGGCGTGGACATCGTGGCACAGGCGACGGTCCTCGCCGACGGCCCGTGGGGACATCTCGGCCGCGCCGCGATCGAGGAGTTCAATCTGGCGGAGGGACGTGAACCGCAAACCTGGGCGCTTGGCGTCAAGGAGGTCTGGTCGGTCCCGAAAGCGCTCGACCGCGTGATCCACACGCTCGGCTGGCCCTTGCGCTACGCGGCCAAGTGGAACGAATTCGGCGGCTCTTGGCTATACCCGATGGGGAAGGACAAGGTGTCGCTGGGATTTGTCGTCGGGCTCGGCCACACCGATGCGACCGTCTCAGCACATGACCTCCTGCAGCTCTTCAAGACCTCGCAGTTGGTGCGCGGCATCCTCGAGGGGGGCGAGCGCGTCGCCTGGGGCGCCAAGGTCATCCCCGAGGGCGGCCTTTGGTCGATGCCGAAGCTGTCAGCGCCCGGAATGGTGCTCTGCGGGGATACCGCGGGCATGGTCAACGTGCCGAACTTGAAGGGCATCCACTACGCCATCCACTCCGGCATCTACGCCGCCGAGACCATCTTCGAGCAGCTGAAGAACGGAAGTGCGGATCTCTCCGCCTATGAGGAGCGGGTCAAGGGATCGCTGATCGGGCGTGAGCTCTACACCAAGATCGGAA
>JAKAPV010000219.1 GCA_021806845.1 Bacillota bacterium
CGTTGGCATGCGGATCGAAGAGGGGCCCGACGAACGCGAACAGCAGCAGGAAGAGCAGCATGAAGCCGCCGATCCAGAAGAGCCGGTGGCGAAGGAGTTTGCGCCACCGGCGGGAGACGCGCGCAAGGCTGCCCTGGGGCTCAGTCCCCAGGGCCGGTGATGTGCTGGCCATCTGGCGCACTTACATCTCCTGCCGGATTTGGCGTTGTATTGCGATAATCACAGGTACTCTCTTCCACGCGCGAGCGGTGGATCCTCTGGGTCAGGTGGCCGTAATGTCGTCCGTGCTTTCCCTGTCGTGCCATCTAGCTCCGCCATTGGAAGTGCGGCGCCTCGAGCTGCGTGACGAAGCCCGACTTGGGATCGAAAGAGATGCGGCTTGCGAAGATCTCCCCGCGCGCGGACTGGTACACGACGGTGAAGTGTGAAGGGGTCGGCATGGGTGCTTTCCCGCCGCCCAGATGGAGTTCGATGTGCACGTCCTCGCCGGGCGCGAGCACGCGCCCCAGGACTCCCCCCGTCTGCAGGCGGCCGCTCTGGTCTCCCTCGCTCGAGATGCCCTTCAGCAGCCCCGCGCCCTGGCCGACGTTGCGGACGCGATAGAAATATTGACCCTCCAGCACCTCGTCGTCAGCGGTCACGCTCTGGTCTCCCGGCTGGTCGGTTCGGTCCACGAGAAACACGGGCGTGATCGCGAGGCGGCGCAACTTTGCCGCCTCACGCACACCGAAGCCCGTGGCGAATGCAGAGACGGCCGCCGCCGCGGCCGCCACAAGGCTCGCCCAGTCTGCTGCCATCGCGGAAGCCATGCCGTCCCTCCTCAGCGGCCCATCCTTTCGGATGCCCATCCGCGGCAGCTCTCTTCCGTCCGATGGACCGGCTCCGAACCGCAGATGCGCCCGACACGCGCCCAAGCCGCGAAGCGACACAAAAACCCGCGTCCCGAAAGGGACGCGGGTCCGGTAATGGTGGGCGATGAGGGACTCGAACCCCCGACCTCATGCATGTCAAGCATGCGCTCTAACCAGCTGAGCTAACCGCCCGAAACCTCTGGAGGCGACGCCCGGATTCGAACCGGGGATAAAGGATTTGCAGTCCTCTGCCTTGCCACTTGGCTACGTCGCCGACACATTGGAGCGGAAGACGGGATTTGAACCCGCGACCTTCGCCTTGGCAAGGCGACGCTCTACCCCTGAGCCACTTCCGCAAACTGGTGCCGCAGGAGGGAATCGAACCCCCGACACGAGGATTTTCAGTCCTCTGCTCTACCGACTGAGCTACCGCGGCCTAACTTACTGGCGGAGGCGACGGGAATCGAACCCGCGATCTTGTGCGTGACAGGCACATATGTTAACCACTACACCACGCCTCCGAAACCTCGCTGGTGGGCGAAACAGGGCTCGAACCTGTGACCCCCTCCTTGTAAGGGAGGTGCTCTACCACTGAGCTATTCGCCCAGATGCCCAGCCGAGCGCCAGCACATTATAGCACGGTGTCTAACCCTCGTAAAGGCGAACTCCGCTTCACCCGCACAGCCGGCAACGCACCGTCCAACCGCTCGCGGACTCCTATATTTTAACCAATGTTCACGCGTCGCTTTCATAGTGCATAATAGATCCGCAGTTCGGCTACCGCGGCCCCGGTACGGAACAAGACCCGCATAACGAAGGGGTTTCCGCACATGCACGAAGTGTTGCGAAGGGAAGTGGAAAGGTGATCGGCCGCAGCACCTTGATCGACTAATGCTTAAGTTGGCGCTTTTCGTCGATGGAGCAAATCTATTCTACGCTCAACGAAAGCTAGGCTGGCACATCGACTATCGACGGCTCTACGAATATCTTTCCCAGGACTATCACGTTTACAATGCCTACTATTACACGTCGGTGCCGACGCCGGTAGACGCGAGCTTGGAAGGCTTTTTGCGCGCACTGACCGCAATGGGCTATACGGTGCGGCGCAAGCCGCTCAAGGAGATCGTGGACCAGGAGACGGGCCAGACCTTCCGCAAGGCAAACCTCGATATTGAACTCGTCATCGATGTGTTCAATACCGTGGATCTTTATGATGTAGCGATCCTCTGCACTGGCGACGGCGACTTCGAACGGGCAGTGGAACTGCTGCGTTCCCGCGGCAAGCGCATCATCGGCGTTGGGTCGCGCGAGATGGCCGCCTACGACCTGATCAACGCAGTAGACCGCTACATCTTCCTCGAGGACCTGCGCGACGTCGTCGGCAAGGTGCCGCCGCCGACGCCCGTCCCCTCCGATCGGTTGACCGGCGAGCGGGAACTGCCGCGGCCGACCGACCCGGAGTCTAAGCCTGCGGATCAGGACCGCCCCGTCGTGGAACGTTCCCTACCCAAGCCGCCACCTGAAAGTGAACGCAGTCTGCCCGTCCCCGACTGACCGCTCCCACGTTTCCGTCGTGCCGCCCGTGCGCACGACGAGGTAGACCCTGCCCGACGCGAGCGACGGCGTTGCCCATGACTGGATCTGCGTGCCGCCCGGTGGCGGCAGGAGGTCGCCAGACTGACCGGCGCCGAGTCCCCGGACGCGCGTGACGTAGACGAACTGCTTTCCGTCCTTCTGCACGAGCAGCGCGAGCGAGCTGCCATCCGGCGAGAACGCAGCCGGACCCAGCGCCTGCGCGCCGCCAGGGAGTCCCAGGACGTGCGGCAAGGGCTGCGCACCGTTGATGAGCAGCAGCTGGGGCGCACGTCCGGGCGCCGCCTGCACGAGTAGCGCCTCGCCAGCCTGGCCCGCGGCGAGCACATCCGTACCGGGCAGGCGCATCCGCACGGCAGCAGTCTTCGCGTTGATGACGAGCAGGTCGCCCTGCTGGTCTCCTGCCAGCACGCCTGCGGGCCCGTTGCCGTCAAGGCTTGTGATGCCCAGGCCGGAGAGCGCGCTGAGGAGGATCGGTCCCTGCGATCCGAGTTTCCACACGTCGAGTCCCATCGCGCCGAGCGGACGCCCGCGGTTCGAAAGGAACCAGATGTTCTGCCCTACGACCGTCGCGTCGGCTGCCCAGGTCAGCCGCCAACCGGACGGCACCCTGCCGGATGACTGGAGCGCCTGCAGGTGCTGCTGCAGATCGGTGCGGCTCTGCGAACCGGTGCCCCCGCCCGACAGCAGGTGCGCGCCTGCGCGAGAGACGAGCCAGAGATTCTGCCGCTGATCCGTCAGCAGGTAGCCGCTTCCGTAGGCCGGCAGCACCCGAATGCTCTTTCTGGTGGCTGCAACGGCCAGCTGTCCCTTCCCGCTGCCGTAGCCCGCGATCTCGATACCGCTGAAGTGCAACTTCCAGCGCGGCGCCGCGGCAGACGTCCCGCCCGCGGTGCGGATGAGCACTTCACCCGCGCCGAGCGGAATGAGGAAGCTGCCCTGCGCCGCCTGATAAGAACCTTGCGCGACTTCCGTCCAAACGTCTGGCGAGGCTGTCGGCAGCGAGACGCCGCCTTGCAGCCGGATCAGTGCTTGCGCGACCAGAAACGCAGTGAGAAGCAGCGCCGTGACGCGCCGGCCGTTCAAAGGCGCGATCCCCTCCCCTCCCGATGCTATGGGAGAGGAGGGGACGTGCAGAACAACTAGCCGATCCGGTACGTCAGCCCGAGCGCATCCTTGGGATAGCGCAGCATCGAACTTTTCCTCGTCCAACCTGGCATCTCCGCTATGTCACCCATTCAGAATCGTCCCGTGCCGACGTTCGGTCAAAGGGAGGCCAAGCCAGCAGGAATGTGCATTGCACACTCGGAAGTATAGTGGTCATGCGCTAGGCGTTGTTGAGGAAGGCGGTGGCAAAATGATTTCGAACACGAAGCACCACGTCATCCGCTATGTGATCCTTGGCGTGGTGATCGTCGTCGTCGTCGTATGGCTGGCGATGCGGGGACGCAAGAAGTAGCAGTGTGCAAAGCCGGGCAGGACGCAATTTGCGTCCCGCCCGGCTTTCGCGTTCACACATGGACGCCGGCGGCGAAGGTCGTCTAGCCGCTTCGGACGGGAAGCTTCCACACCTGCAACGTTTTGAAACATCGCCTTCGCGTTTCCTCTCAGCGCACGACGATGTGCCGCGGGCCAGCCTCTTGCACCACCCCGATGCGGCGCGGCGCCATCCCGGTCTGTGCGTTGCGCACGAACTGCTCGGCGCGCGTCGGGTCGATGGCGATGAGCAGGCCGCCGGAGGTGACCGCGTCCGCGAGCAGCAGGCGCCGTGCCTGCGTCAGGTCTTTTTCGAACGCGACGTCGTGCTCCACATACGCGAAGTTGTCGCGACTGCCGGAAGGAAAGCGATCCAGTTGCGCCAACGCGACAGCGCCCGGGTGCACCGGCACCTGGGAGTCGTCGATCACGAGCGTGACGCCGCTCTGCACCGCCATCTCCCTCGCATGACCGAGCAGGCCGAAGCCCGTCACGTCCGTTACGGCGTGAGCGCCGCCGGCTGCCCGCACCGCGTCGGCCGCGGCGCGGTTTAGCTCCCGCATCGCCGCGATCGCGGATGCGGCGCTCTCCGGGGCGCACTCCCCATCCTTGATCGCCTTGACGATCACACCGGTCCCGATCGGCTTCGTGAGATAGAGGGCGTCTCCCGGCCGCGCGCCGTCCTTGCGCCAGATCTCGCTGGGGTGCGCGGTTCCCGTGACGGACAGCCCGAACTTCGGCTCCTTGTCCTTGACCGTGTGGCCGCCGAGCAGCACCGCGCCGCTCTCCCGCACCTTGTCGAGGCCCCCGGCCAGGATCGCGGCGAGGGTGTCCTCGCCATAGAGCTCCGTGTCGAACGCGACGAGGTTCAGCACGGTGCGCGGCACCCCGCCCATGGCGTAGATGTCGGAGAGGGCGTTCGCCGCGGCCACCTGGCCGAAGGTGTAGGGGTCGTCGACGACAGGCGTGAAGAAGTCGACCGTCTGGAGGATCGCGAGGTCCGGGGCAATCAGGTAGGCGCCGGCGTCGTCCCGGGCGCCCAGCAGCAGGCGTTCATCGTTGAAGGTGAGATCGAGCTTCGCGAGCGCGTGGTCCAGCTCCGCCGGACCCAGCTTGCAGCCTCAGCCGGACGCGGAAGACAACGTCGTGAGGCGTTCGCACACGCCGATCCCCCCTCTCGATGGGCTTCGAAGTACAATCTAGCACCGCGCGCCCGGGGACGCTAGGA
>JAKAPV010000220.1 GCA_021806845.1 Bacillota bacterium
GGTACGCGCGCCGGCTCCGCGCCGCGTGCTGCTTTACGGGCTTGGGGCGCTATGGCTTCTTGACGGACTTTTGCAGATGCAGCCCGGGATGTTCACCATGGACATGGTCAGCACGATCATGCAGCCGGCCGCGACCGGGGAGCCGCATTGGCTGAGCGCGCTCATCAACTGGTCGATTCACCTCGTGACGCCGCACCTCGTCCTGTTCAACTGGGTCGTCGTCGCGATCCAGCTGCTCATCGGCGTGCTCCTGTTCATGCCCCGGAAGTGGCTGGTGGACGGCGGTCTTTGGTTTTCGATTGTCTGGGGCCTGCTCGTTTGGGTGCTTGGCGAAGGGATCGGACAGCTTCTCACCGGCTCCGCCACTTTTTTGACCGGCGCGCCGGGGTCCGTCTTCCTGTATGTCGTTGCGTCTGTCCTTCTCTTGCTGCCAGAGGAACGGTTGTCGTGGTGGCGAGACCGGCGCGTTGACGCCGCAACCTGGACCGTGGCGCTCACGCTGATCGCCGGTGCTGCGCTCCAGCTGTCTCCCGTCTACTGGACCAGCATTGGGCTCGCCGGGCCGTTCGGCTCCGGGGCCATGATGCCGCAGCCCTTATGGATCCGCTGGACGCTCTCGAGTGCGGCGACTCTGGTCGATCGGGCCCCCGTGGCCGCCAATGCCGCAATCATCGCCGTGTCACTCGGCCTCGGCATCCTGCTGCTTCTCCGGGCCCGCCGACGCTGGATCTTCTGGGCGGCCCTATCATGGCTCGTGATCACATGGTGGTTCGGTCAAGATCTTGGCATGTTGTTCGGAGGCATGTCCACCGACCCGAATAGTGCGCCAATCCTCGCGCTGATGCTGTGGGCGGGATGGACTGCCCGTAACGCAGGCGTTGCGGCGTCCGTTGTGCAAGGCACCAGCATTTCCCCGCCGGCTGACGCTCCCGCGGATTAGGCATGAGCGAAAGACAAGACTTACTGGCGACGCCACGCCCTGGAACGAGGCGCGTGGCGCCCGCGTCGGTCATCTGATGGGTGGCCCTCCTTGCTTCACAGTGAGGGCGAAGGCATGTCTATCGGAGATCAGAAGAGAGGAGGAAATTGGGAATATAGGCAGAAGACACCGCTCACATGCTCCACAAAAAAAGGAGGGACAGGGCGGATGCGTTCGAACGGGGGGCCAGTCGTGGATGATCGCCAGCCACGGCCAGGCGGACCCGTGGGTTGGTGACCGTCGACAGAAGGGGGCGAAGCAGATCGTGAGGATTAGCAGGTTGTTGCTGATCACAGGGATGGCCCTTGGCATGTTCATCGGGGGTGGCGGCGCGACGGCTCTTGCGGCAAACAGTTACGGTTCGATGCCTGGTCAAGGCGTGTCTACTAGCCACACCGTCTGCGCTGATGCGGGTGCTTTCGGGGCATTTGGGCCAGGAAACAACTGGGGTCAGGACCCGCCTGGGCCAGCCGGCCCTACTGGGCATGGCGCCGACGGTCAGTTGAGCGGCCAGCTCGCGTCGGGTATCTGTGGCAGCGCAATGGGTACCCCCTGAAGTTCCCTGCGCTGACGACAAGACGACCCTCTCCTTCGAGGACGGGGTCGTCTTGTTAACAACCTTATTAAGTCCGGACCTCCACGCCGCGTAACGTAGCTCGACCAATCTTGGAACAACGCTGCCACGGTGAACGTGGAGTTGCTCACTTCCGGTAGCGACACACTTTAAAAATACAATTCGATGACACCGCGGACGCGGAATGGTCCAGCTATAGCTAGCAGCCCACCATTTGGAGCAACCGAAGTCGTTTTCCGAAGGCTGTTCGAATAGAGAGTTTTGTGTTGTAGCGCAATGGGAAACGGAGATTGGGCTCGGACCCCTCCCTCTCGAGCTAGACAGCCGCACGAAACGTCGAGGGTGCTCGCCGAGGCGAGGGTCGGAAGCAGTCGCGCCGGTAAGGTCCACCCTGGCGAGTGTTTGAGTGCCTTAGCACGTCAAGGCAGCGACAGGCGGCGGAGATCACGAGCGGGCGCACCCCGCTGCAAATAGAGTCACCTGCGGAAGCCCTTGGCGGCGCGACTGGGGTCAGACAGCGCCCGTCCTCTTTGCGCTGCCCTATTACGTAGCGCGCAGCAGGGACTCTACGCGCCCCTGGCATTTGCATCAATGCGACTAGGTCGTTTGTCTCTCGTCCGGGTCCAACGGCGTGGCCATACTCCAAATAAGCCCAGGCGAAATCGGGTGCATGGCGCCTAGTGCGCCAAGCGTTTGGAGGAAGGGGAGCGACTTGCCCTTGATCACGTCGCGGGACTATGTGCGACCAGCTTCCGCCGCCGGCGACACCCGGGCCCTGCGCGGATGCACCCTTGCGGATGCGGCCGCAGCAGTGGCGAATCGCAGTCCGGAGCAAGTTGCGATGGTGGACGGAGCGACGCGTCTCAGCTGGGCCGAGCTCTGGGACCGCGCCGCGCGGCTGGCCTGCGCGCTCCGGGAGGCGGGCGTCGGCAAGGGAGAGCCGGTCGGGATCCAGATGCCGAACGGCTGGGAGTTCGCCGCAGTGCACCTCGCGCTCGCCCGGTTGGGGGCCGTCACCGCAACCGTCCACATGCCGTACGGTCCCGCAGAACGGGGCCGGATGCTGGAGCAGGTCCGCGCGACGAAACTCGTGGCGCTCTCGCCGCAGCCGGATGGCGGCCGGCTACCCGTCCTGGTCGACCGGGGCGGCGCTATAGTGCAAAGCGTCTGTCCGCCAACGGCGGAAGTCTCCCTCCCGGCGTCGCAGGCGATCGCCTGCGACCCGCTTTCGATCTTTTTCACTTCGGGGACGGAGTCGCCGCAGCCGAAGGTCTGTCTGCACAGCAACGACGGCCTCGTCTCCAACGCGCTCTGGGTCGCGGCGGACGCACCGATTGCCCCGGACGACGTGATCCTCTCCGGCAGCGCCTTTACCCACCTCTTCGGCACGCTCGCACTGCACCTCAGTCTCGTCACAGGCGCACGGCAGGTCACGCTCGAGCGCTTCGACGCCGAGCGCTTCCTGCAGGCCTGCGCCAGCGAGGGCGTGACGGTCGCGTTCCTCGTCCCTGCGCACCTTGTCGACCTCCTGCGCACCGTGCGCGAGACCGGCGTGCCGACGGGGATGCGCCTTCGGGAGATCCGCGTCGCTGGCGCGCACGTCCCGTCCGGGCTCGCGGAGGAGGTTCAGGCCGTTCTCGGCGCCTCGGTCGTCGTGCACTGGGGCATGTCCGAACTGGGAGGCGGCATCTACACCCACTACTTGGACCCGGTCGAGGTGGCGGCCGGCACGATCGGCCGGCCGACCCACGGTTCCGCTGCGCTGATCGTCGACGACGACTTCCGGCCGGTACATGCGCAAGGAGAGGTCGGGGAGCTCCTGTTTCGCGGCCCGTCGCTCTTCCACGGCTACTACGGCGCTAAGGACGTCACGCGCGCCGCCTATATCGAGGTGGACGGCGTGCACTGGTTACGCACCGGGGATCTAGCCGCCTGGGCGGAAGGCGGACGGATCGCCTACCAGGGGCGCAAGAAGGACCTGATCAACCGCGGCGGCATGAAGGTCAGCGCGCAGGAGGTCGAATCCGTCGTCGCGGGCATGCCGGGCGTGCTCGCAGCCGCTCTCGTGGCGGAGCCGGATGCGCGCCTCGTGGAACGTGGCTGCCTCTTCTTGCGCGTAGACCCAGGTGTTCGGATCGCGCTCGAACAGGTGCAAACGCATCTGGAGGCTGAGGGACTGGCCCGCTTCAAGTGGCCCGAGCGCGTGGTGGTCGTCGACGAGCTGCCGCTCACGGCCACCGGCAAGGTAGCCAAGGGGACGCTGCGCCAGTGGATGCACGACCGGGCGCCGACCGCCTAGCGACTCTGGGTGGCGAGTCGAAGGGGGGTGGTTGGCAGGGACTTCGGTCTGCAAGGTGCCGCGCGATGTAGGTCTTTGCGAGTCGGACCTGCGCAAAACTGCAAATCGAGGGGGGAAACGGATTGGGTACAGCCGTTGAAGACAAGCAGACCGCGAGCGGGCCAGGCGCGGTGCTGGCACGCCTCGACCGGCTCTCCGTATGGTCCCTGCCCTACCTGTTCGTCGGTGTGATCGGCCTCGGCTTCCTCTTCACCTTCTTCGACATCTTCGATATCAACGTCTCCTTCATCCAGACGTGCGGACAGATCGTCCAGGGGTGCACCCCGGTCAACGCCAACGGGTTCCTGGGCCTGCCGGTGCTGCTGAACCTGGTGGGCTACGTCATCGGCACGCTGATCCTCAGCCCGCTGGCGGACCGCTTCGGCCGGCGGGACATGCTGCTCGTGACGATGGTGATCACCGGTCTCGGATCGCTCTCCACGGTGTTCGTCCACAGCCTGGGCCAGTTCATCATCGCCCGCACCATCACGGGCATCGGCATCGGTGCGGACCTCGCGATCGTGAACACGTACATCAATGAGGTGGCGCCACGCAAGAGCCGCGCCAGCTACACGTCGCTGATCTTCATCCTGTCGGCGGTCGGGGCGTTCCTCGGCATATGGCTCGGACTCCTGCTGACGACGCCGGCCACGCCGTTCCCGCTTGGACTGCCCTTCGCCATGGCAGGTCCCCACTTCGCCACCGGCTGGCAGGTCATGTACCTGATCGGTGCGGTGCTCGCGCTCGTCGGCGTGCTGATGCGCATCCAGCTGCCGGAGTCCCCGCGCTGGCTGATCAGCCGCGGTCGAACGCAGGAGGCGGACGCGATCGTCCGCGCGATGGAGGATCTGGCTTCGATGCGGGGACCGCTCCCAGATCCCGGCGAACCGCTGCCGATCAAGCAGGAGCCGTTCGCGCCGTACGGCGAGATCGTCCGCAACCGCGTGTACCGCAACCGCACGCTGCTCTTGCTGGTCATGTGGTTCATCAGCTACATCACCGTCTACTCGTTCGCCGCAGGCCTGACGAGCGTGCTGACCGCGATGCACTACCCGCCGCCCGAGGCGGGCCTGATCGCAGCCTTCGGGACGATCGGCATGATCCTCAGCGCCGTTTTCGCCTATCTCTGGGGCGAGCGCCTGGAGCGCAAGACCTGGGTGCCCATCTCGGCCGTGCTCACCCTCTTGGGCGGCGTGCTGGTCGCGCTCGGCAGCACGAAAGAT
>JAKAPV010000221.1 GCA_021806845.1 Bacillota bacterium
CGGCGCCGACGCACGGTCGAAGCGCTCGTGCGCCAGTTCGGGGTATCGGAGACCAGGGCATGCAAGCTCATCGGCCAGCACCGCTCCACTTGAGCGCTATGTCTCAAAAGCGCCTCCGGAGGAGAAAGAGGAGTACCTGACATGGCTGAAGGCCTACGCGCTTGCCAATCCCCGCTCACGGCTGCAGACGGGCCTACAGCCGCACGCCGATGACCTACGACCTGCGCAGCCTCCGTCTCAAAGGCCCTATCGTCCGCATCCCTCGCTACAACGTCTGCATTCTCAACCACGAGGGCATCCCGGCGGTGATCTTCTACACCCAGCTCAACGCCGGCTCCTGCGTCCACTGCCCGCGTCGCACCTGCCCGCCGGCGCCCCCCAGAGCTCCGATCGGCCCTTGGGGTCACCAAAGGCGCTGCAACCGACTACATCATCCGCGCCCGGATGGAACCCGGCACGCAAACTATTGCCTCGACTTCCGATACGGGCGTAGCAAAGGAGCTGCGGGCGGGGCCGCCATGCAGCCGACTATATGTGGGGCGATCCCCGCGGATCACAACTCCCCCGCCACTACCGCAATGAGACGGTCACGGGAGAATCTCCACTGCCCGTTAGGGGTGCGCCACGCGGGAATAAGCCCGTCGCGGGCGAGACCTTGGACGTGATAACGCGAGCACTGCAATAGCTCTGCCGCTTGGGCGCTCGTGAGGATAGGTGGATACGTTTCGACGATGCTCATTTCAGACACTCCCCATGCACTTATGTCAACTGGCTTTTGAGCTGACGGCGATATATATGCACGAGATCCGAACGTCGCCTGTTGATACATTTCCTTTCTTTTCCGCAATTTCTGAAGCCGAGCAACAGTAGTCCTGGAGATGGCGAACGGAGTTGAGGGGCGGATGTGGTAACGTGCCCGCGGTTTTCGGTCCAGTCCGAAAAGGAGCTGGTGCCTCGGTCTTATGCGTCAGGTAAGTCCGTGGCGGCCTAACGCCTGACGCCAACCACCTGCTCATTGCTTCACGTCGCCGTCGAATCGTGCAAAGGGTGGGGCAACACCGGTATGAGAGCGTTGTGTCGCTCGTTGGCCCTCCAGCGGTCATCACCGCCTCGGAGCACGACGGCGGAACGGGGTGGCCTCGTCACCGGGGCCCAGGTCGGCCTCCGGGAGGATCGCCGCGAGGTCGTCCTCGATGTCAATTCCGAACTTCGCCGAGAGGATGGCGATGTGCACCCCGAAGGCGCCGCGCAGCTCGCCGAGCGATTGATTGGACGCCCATTCGTTACAGCCGTAGAAGGCTTCTCGAAAACCGCCAGTACCTCGATCCAGTTCGCCTGCGCTGCTCAGGAACTTGCGACACGAGGCTCGCATTGCCCGGAGATGAGGAGCAAGGTCGTCGTCCTTGTCACCCAGCTGCCCGAGCTCGGAAGTGAGAAAATGACGTATATCGAGAACCGAGTGGACGCAGTGTCCTGGAGATTCGGCTCCCATCGGAGTAAACAGCACCCGCCGGTCCTCTAGGCATACGAGTACTCGTCGAGCTGCCGTGACCTTCGCCTGTCCGGGCGTCCAGCTTGCGCCGAAGATTGGGCAGGAGAATCCGGTTACTCTGCGTGCGACCTCCGTGAACTTCATCTTCAGCCCACACCGCCCAGCACGAATCTGGCCCTTTCGGTACGGAGCATCTCGTAAGGGCTCAGGAACTTGACCTCCATCCCGATGCAGGCGTTCGGAATTTTGATCTTCTTGATGGAGTTAGCAGCGACCTCGTGGGTCACTACGGCGAATCTATGGGCGTGAGCCTGAGCGACGAGATAATAGTCAGCGACCTGAAGAAACTGGCTAACAGCCCCGGGTTCGTAATCGCCGCTCCCCGCCCAGGTGCTGAGGGCTGCGAGGCTGGGAAGGACTGCGTTGTCCGGCGGTATGAAGAAGTCGCCATGCCGCTTCTTCGCCCACTCGGCGAGTTCATCGTCGCCTCCGAGCAGCTCATCTCTAACCTTCTCTATCGAGTAGACCTTGCCATCGGCGTGTGCTTGATCTATCCATTCCCAGAATGCAGGACAGAAGTCGAAACTGTAGTGGAGATTCTTCGCCTGGATGAAGACGTTCGAGTCGAGCAGGTATGGGATCAGATCACCCCCAGCCTCGCCGCGAGCTCATTGAAGGTGGACACCTTCTTGAAGCCGAGCATTTGAAAGGCATCCCGGTGTAGTGTCTGGCCTTCGAGCGTGCTTACGATGAGTGCCCGCGTGAAGCGCTTGCTCACCTGAACTGGCTTCGTGCTGTAGAAGTTCCCCCCGCCCGCGCCATCTCGTTCCTCAAGAATTTCTAGGACGCGTTCCAGCTCGGCGGCGAATTCGTCGCGGTATTGAGCCGCGGTAAGGTACCCGAGGTCGTACAGGCGACGGAGCGACACGAGGGTGCTGACTTTGAAGCGGCGAGCGAGCCGTTGTAGTTCGTTGGAGATGTCGCTCCGGTCGATGTCGAACCCTTCGAGCTGGGAAAGAGGGAGGAGAAACTCCGCCGCGACCTGGTTGCACCAGCGCTCTATAGCATTTGCCGGAGATCCCGCCATGTTCGCGTCCGAGACGGCGGACTCACCTAGCCATAGATGCGCAAGCTCGTGGGCCAAGGTGAAAATCTGTGCTGCCTTGGTATCGGCTCCATTCACGAAGATGACCGGGGCAAGACTGTCCGAGAGAGCGAAACCCCGGAACTCGGCTGGGTCGAGCTTCCGGTGCGTGTTACTGCCAACCACGCCGCTTACCATCACGAGCACGCCGTGCTCGTCGGCTTCGTCGATGAGTCGGCGAAGCGCCGCACTCCACGTCGGCCCTCGTTGCTCGGGTGCAAAGGCCAGAACCCTCCGCATCTGAGACGCCGCTGCCACCACGTCGGCATCGACCGTGAGGCTCCCAACAAAGGGAACCGGGTCCTCCCTATGGAGGCGGGCATAGTCCCGATACCACTCTTGCCGCTGCTGGCATTGGTAGATCGTGTCGAGCAGATCGGGGCTCGCGTGGCCGATCTCGATGTCCCCGATCGTCCGGAAGTCGGGGATCGGGATCGGCTCATCGGGGGGCTCAGACAGAAACAGGTAGCCGACGGGCGTGTGCGTGGCCTTGGCGAACTTCTCTAACTGCTTCAGGGTCGGCTGCTTTGTCCCTGCTTCCCACGACGCGAGCGCCGGGAACTTCCGGAGGAGGTCATCAGGCTCCAGCCGCGACCGCCTTCGAGCCCACCTCAGCATCACCGGGCGCACCGGTACCCGCAGGCTCACCACTCGCCCCAGCCTACGAAGCGGCAGCTGGAGGCAAAACTTTGGCCGGCAAAAGGCGCTGGACGGGACACGACCTCATGATATCAGGGGCCTCTGACGCTCATTGATGAGCTGGACTTTTCCTGGCCGTCGGGGAGGCGTCGCTCCGGAAAGCGCCGTTGTGGGGCGGTAATTCCTCAGACGAAGAGGAACTCGGGTCGGATTGAGCACCGGCGCGGCGCCGGCCAGGACGGAACCCATCACCGCGGCCGCGGTGACGTCGGAGTCCTCCAATCAGTGGGTGTAGACCTGCAGGCTGCCGCCGAGGAGGATTGCATCAGGCGGTTGGAGATTGCCACCACCCCCAGGCCCGCGTCGGCCAGACCGCAGGCCAGCCCCTCTTCCCGGTCATTAGGGATCCGGGCCACCGAGGCGAACTCGCTGCCATGGCCGATGGCTCAGTAGTGCTCCTCGATGACAACACCTCGCCGACGCTTGCCTTCCTGCGGTCGGCAGGACGAGCCAAAGGGCCGGACGTCAAGTACAAACCACCTCTGGTGGGGATCAGAGAAACCGTTCCACCTACACCGCTCTGTGAAACCTGGCGTTCACGCCAGCGTTCCCGGCTAAGACCGCCGATGGCTCCAACCACCCCGACGTGCTCCTGGGATTGCGCTACAGGTCCTTTCAGCTCTACGGGTTTCCCCCCGCCGGGGAGGAGGAACCCAGGCGTCCCCTCGGGTATGAGCACTTGGTTTGGACCGAGCACCCCGGGCCGGTTTCGGACCTTGAGGCAGTCCTGCGGGAGCGCCTGACGAGCGCACCCACGAGCAGACCAGAGATAGCGGCGCGCGGGATCGGGTGATGCTCTTCAGTGGATGGAAGCCCGACACAGGGACGTCCCGGCTCGGTGACGCGGTCGAAGGGGCTTTTCCGGGGACATCTGGGCACACTGCGCTTGAGCGCGGCCGCGCTGAACCAAGCGACGATACAGAAGTCTTTTGCCCCCGCCTTGATGCGGCTGCCGAGGCGTGGATCGTGGTGAGCAGCTAAAGGTCTCACTTACCGCGCTGCTGAACGGCTCTGCCCCGACGACCTTCGAGGCCACGCCTTGGACGCACGCCAGAGGCCCTCGTCTCGACGATCGGCAGCCATTGCTCATTGTATTTCTCCAGCCAACCGGGCTCATATGGCGCAACTGGCGGCTGCATTATCCACGGGTCCTGGATGTTGCGCATCCCGATGTCCTTTTAGTTGGGGCGGGTAACGCTCACAGCACGATGGAGTGCCTCTGCCGCATCGAACACATCAGCGCTGGGAAGAACCTAGACGACCGGTGCGTCCGCGAGCCGGTAGTCGACCGGCGCGAAGAAGCAGATGAGATCTACCTGGACGTTGCCCACCAACCGTTTCAGCTTCTTGTGGTGGTCTTCACCTGGATTCTCACCCCCGAGTCCAACAGGACGTCATCCGACTTCCAGTTCCTGGGGGCCCGGTAGGTGTTGCCAGCCAGACAGAATGATGACGGCGTGGACACTGTCCATGATGACCTCCCGTGATCATGTTGTCGGCTGGCGACGACAGCGTTGAGGATGAAGCTCCTTCCTATCACCTTCACTCAGCGTTGTCTGTGCCTGCGGCGGGATGGAGTCTCCCGAATGGCAGGCTCTTGCTGAGCGCTCCACCCAGTGCGAGCCGGCGTCTTCTCAACGCCGACAATCGTCCAGCAGCGAGCATCCAAGTTCCTCGCCGTCTCGCACGGTCCCGGCTACCTGTGGTCACGTGGCGAGCGGGAAGCCCGACATGGCGAGGCTGTGCCTGTCGTACTGA
>JAKAPV010000222.1 GCA_021806845.1 Bacillota bacterium
AAGCTCCCATGTGCTGAGTGTACCGCGCCGCGCGCGCGAGGACATGCAACCAATGGTCCGTCGAGGACTCGTACTTTCGATCTATGCCGTTTCGCACTTCCTGTTCTCGCGGCACGCGGCGCCGGGCGTCTACGATGGCCGCGGAGGTGCTTTCGTGGACGTTCTTCAAGTGGAGGACCTCGAAGTCCGCTACGGCAGCCGCGCTGCCGTGCAGGGGGTGAGCTTCTCGATCCGGCCGGGCGAAGTGTTCGGCCTCTTGGGCCCGAACGGCGCCGGCAAGACGAGCACGCTCGCCGCCATCGAGGGTCTGCGCTGCCCGTCGGGCGGACGCGTGGAGATCCTCGGCATCGATCCTTTCCGCGCGCCCTACCGCGCCCGGGCCTGCCTCGGGGTGCAGCTGCAGTCGACGGCGTTCCAGTCGGAACTCACGGTGCGCGAGCTGCTCGCGCTCTACTCCGGCCTCTACGGCGTTCGCCTCTCGCAGCGCGAAATCGGGGCACGTCTCGAGACCATCGGCCTCGGCGAGGATGCCGGGCGGCGCGCGCGCCAGCTCTCCGGCGGCCAGCAGCAGCGCCTGACGCTACTGATCGCGCTCGTGCACGAGCCGCCGCTCCTCGTGCTCGACGAACCGACTTCAGGGCTCGACCCGCAGTCGCGCCGCGCGCTCTGGGCGCACGTCGAGGCGCAGCGCGACGCGGGCCGCAGCGTCCTCCTCACAACCCACTCCATGGAGGAGGCGGCGGTACTGGCGGACCGCATCGCGATCATGGTGCACGGCCGGATCGTCGCGCTCGACGCGCCGCAGGCGCTCGTCGCCCAGTTCGCGCGGGACCCCCGCGCGCTGCGCGTCGCCCACGGCGACGTTACGCTGGAGGACGTGTTCCTGGCGCTCGCGGGAGAGGAGGAACCGAAGTGATCAAGGTACCGCACGCCCCGTCGGCAATGGTTACCCTGCAGGCGCTGCTGGCGGCGGAGGCGCATGCCTTCCTGCGCAACGCCCGCGCGCTCCTCTGGAGCGTCGTGCTGCCGCTCGCGGTGATGTTCATCGCCGCGAGCCGCGTCGCCTCATCGAGCGTCGCGGCCATCTTCTCGATCGAGAGCTCTGCGCTGATGCTCGGCATCTTCACGCTCGGCCTGTTCGGCTACGCGAACGTGCTGGCGGGGGACCGGGAACGCGGCGTCTTCCAGCGCCTGCGCTGCTCTCCCGCCCCCGCCTGGCAACTGCTCGGCGCGCGACTTCTGGTGCAGATGATCGCGGTCGTCCTGCAGGCCGCCCTCGTGTACGCGGCCGGCTGGCTCGCCTTCGGCGCGGCACCGAGCCTCTCGGGAGGCCTGCTTGGCATCGTCGCGGCGATCGTTGCGGGTTTTGCGGCGCTCGCCGTCGCACAGGCGATCGTCGCCCTCGTCGACACGGCTGCCGCCGTATCCGCCATCGCCCGGGTTCTCTTGCTCGTCTTCATCCTGCTGGAGGGCTTCATGTTCCGCGGGAACCAGACGGTCGCGTGGCTCGAGACGCTCGGGGACTGGACGCCGATCCGCATGGGCACGCTCGTGCTCCACGATGCCCTCGTCTACCAGCATTGGGGCGCGTCCGACCTCCAGCACCTCCTGGGCCTTCTGCTCTGGATCGCCGTGCTGGGCTACCTGGGCGTGACCCGCTTCCGCTGGCAGCCGGCGTAGCCGAGAGCGGCAAGCGAGGGATCTCATGCTACTGCACTATCCCTGGAATCTCGTCTTCATCGGAGCGGCCGTCGCGATCCGCATCGTCTACGGTGTCTGGCGCCGCCGCCGCCCCTGACGGCAAGGGCGCAGGTCCACCGCAAGGACCTGCGCCCTTCCCATGCGGCGCGTCAGCCGCGGCGCAGCTCCGCGTGGCGAAAGCAGCTTGTGACGTGGTCCATCACCATGCCGGACGCCTGCATGAAGGCGTAGCAGATCGTGCTGCCGACGAAGGCGAAGCCGCGCGCCTTGAGCGCCCGGCTCATGGCGTCGGACGCAGCGGTGCGGGCCGGCACCTCCGCAAGCGAACCGTAGCTGTGGACCTCGGGACTCCCGCCGACGAAGGACCAAAGCAGCGCCGGGAAGTCCTCCCCCTTCTCCCTGCAGTGCAGGAGGGCCCTGGCGTTTTGGCGCACGGCCGCGATCTTGAGGCGGTTGCGCACGACTCCGGGATCCGCCATCAGCCGCTCGAGATCCGCGTCGCTGAGGGCGGCGCAGTAGGCGGGATCGAAGCCGTGGAAGGCGCTTCGGTATCCTTCGCGCCGGTGCAGGATCGTCCGCCAGGAGAGCCCTGCCTGCGCCCCCTCCAGACAGAGGAGCTCGAAGAGTTCACGCTCCCCCCGCAGCGGCACGCCCCACTCGCGGTCATGGTAGGAGATGTAGAGCGGGTCCTGCTCGATCGCCCAGCCGCAGCGTTGCACCAAACCACCTCACTGGAATGTTCGCGGAACAACGGGTGCTCCCTGCGCCGCGCGTCCAGCGGCGATTTCGGGCGCGCGGCACGGCATCGGCCCTCGGGCCGCAAGGCGCTCCCCGTGCGGGAAGGACACATCCTGCGCCGCTGCGCTGACGATACTAGCGCCAACTTCTTCCGGCCCATGGTTCTTGCAGGAAGGACGCAGGGAGGAAAGAACCACTAGCCATGGGAGGTGCAGCGCCAATGCCCGAGCGCCGAAACCTGCTGCGGTTCCAGTATCCAGAAGTGTTTCTGAAGCTAGAGCTCCGCCTCAACGAGCAGGAACTGGACATCACCGCGTTGACGATGACCACTCAGCCCGCCGAACGCGAGGACTACGCCTGCATGGTGGGCGTGCGTCCCGCCCTGGAGTCCGCCGATTCGTTCCGCTCCGCCTTCGGCGAGATGACCTTCGACCTTCCGGCGGATGAGGCAGTCCACCCCGGGCCGAGGGTCTCCGACTTTTCTGAGCAGCTGATCGCTCGGTACAAGGAGGCGCTGGCGGCGGTTCCGCGCTAAGGAGTCGAAGAGGCCCGTCCGCCGTGACCGCGGACGGGCCTCTTTCTGTTTGCGGCGAACTCATCGGCTCAGGCCGCAACCTAAGCATTACCAGCCCTTCATCCGATGTTTACCTTATGGATATAGGGTGGAATCCACCTATCTCCCGTGGGGGCTGCTGCCATGCAACTGGGGGAACTCCTGGCAAACGATCTCGTCCGCGCCGTGTTCCAGCCGATCGTCCGCCTCGATGACCGCACCGTCTTCGCACACGAAGCGCTCGCGCGCGGTCCCGAGGGCCCGATGCATACTCCCGCCGCGCTCTTTGGGGCCGCTGCCGAGGAAGGCCGGGTCTTCGCGCTCGAGCTCGCCTGCCGCAATGCCGCACTGCACCAGAAGCCGCCGGGCGTGCTCTGCCTCAACGTCGATCCCTTGAGCCTGCAAGACCCCGCCTTCACCCGCGGCATGACCGCACAGGTCCTCTCTTCGATCGGCGTCTTGACCTCCGAGGTGATCTTCGAGATCACGGAACGCATCGCCATCCAGGACTACGACCTCTTCCGCCTGACGCTCGACCACTACCGCTCCCAGGGTTACCGCATCGCGCTCGACGACGTCGGCGCGGGCTACTCGAACCTGCGCCTCGTCGCCGAGGCGCAGCCGGAACTGCTCAAGATCGACCAGGGACTCGTGCGCGGGCTCTCGCAGGCGAAGGCGCGGCGCGCCGCGGTGAGCGCGCTCGTGCGCATGGCGGAGGAGTGCGGCGCCCAGGCGATCGCCGAAGGGATCGAGGACGAGCAGGACCTGCGCGCCCTGGAGGACCTGGGCGTGCCGCTCGGCCAGGGCTTCCTGCTCGGACGCCCCGTCCCGCGCGAGACCGCCCTCGCCTCCTCCTCCGGCTAGCCCCGCAGCAGACTGCCCGCCTCCCACAGGAGGCAGGCAGTCTGCTGCGCCTTTTCAGAGTCCGTATCTGGCCTCGTAGGCGAAGATTCCGTCGCGGGCCCGCTCGAGGTCCTCCCGGAGATTGTAGTAGTGCATGCTGATCCGCACGGAGTGGCCGCGCGGGGAGACGATCACGCCGCGCTCCTTGAGGAATTCGGCGAGGCGGGGGGCGTCCTCTGCCCGCACGGCGACCTGCGGCCCCCGCAGGGAGCGATCGCGGGGGGACGTGAGCCGTACCCCCCGCTCCAGCAGTTCCGCCTGCAGCCAGTCGCCGAGGGAGAGGACGTGCGCGAGCACCTGCGCCTGGTCGAGCTCCGCGATCAGCGAGAGGCCGGCCGCAGCCGCGTACGCCGCGGGAATGGCGGGGGTGCCTCCCTGGAAGCGGCGGGCGCCGTCCGCGTAGTCGAGCGTGCGCGGGGTGAACGCAAAGGGAGCGACGCGCCCGAACCAGCCGCTGTATGGGGGATGGCCCTCCGGCATGCTGCCCTGCCGCACGTACAGGAACGCAAGACCGGGTGCGCCAAGGAGGTACTTGAGGCTTCCGGCGACGAGGTAATCGCAGGGCAGCGTGCGCACGTCGATCGGCAGCACGCCGGCGCCCTGGTAGGCGTCGATGAAGACGCGCGCGCCCCTTTGCTTGGCGGCCGCGGCGATCTCTTGGACGGGGGGCCTGTGGCCGTTCGCGTAGACGGCAAGCGGCACGGAGACGAGCGCCGCGTCCTCTAGCCGCGCGGAGAGATAGTCCTCCAGGCGCAGCTGGCCGTCCGGCGCCGGGAGAACCTCGCCCGCGGCGCCGCGGGCGCTCGCACCCGCGAAGACGTGGGCGATGGAAGGAAACTCGAGGTCGCTCGTGACGATGCGCGCGCGCTCCGAAAACGACAGGCTGGAGATGACCTGGTAGGCGCCCTCCGAGGCGCACGAGACGACCGCGATCTCGCCGGGGTCCGCATGGATCAGGCGCGCGAACGCGGTCCGCGCCGCCTCCACTTCCGCCATCCAGGCGTCCCAGGGCGCGCCTTGCGCGCGCCAGCTGGTCATGAAGGCGTCCATGGCGCCCTGCACGCGGTACGAGAGCGCCCCCTCGCTGCAGCTGCAAAGGTGCGCGCGCTCCGCGAAGATCGGGAATCCGGCGCGAAACTCCTCAGGTGTCGTATAACCGCCTCCTTCC
>JAKAPV010000010.1 GCA_021806845.1 Bacillota bacterium
ATCAGGATGAGGATCTTGAGCAGCGGGACGATCACGACGAACGCGACACCCAGGAGGCCCGCGATGCCGACCGCGTCCTTGAGGAGGTAGGTCGAGCCGAACACCATCTCGGTGGCGTCCGAAAAGAGCTTGCCTACGACCGGGATGAACGTGTTCGCGAGGAACTTGCCGCTGCGCAGCGCCACGCCGTCCATCACCGGGCCCGCGTTGCCGTAGATGGCCACGAGCCCGAGGAAGAGCGTGAGGCCCGCGCCCGTCGACCAGAGGCCGATCTGCCGCAGCAGTGTCGCGAGCCCGGAGAGCTTGAAGCCGGTGACGTTGCCGATCACGTCCAGCACGACGCCGGCGATCAGGGCCGGAACCACGACGCCCTGCACCAGGATGGCGACGAGGTTGATGGCGATGAGCATCAGGGGATGGTAGATGCCTGCCGTCGCGAAGGCGCCGACCCCGGCGAGGAGCAGGGTGACGAGCGGCAGGAGGGATTGCATCAGCCCGACGAGCAGCGAGATCGCCGATCGCACCGAGGCGACCGCACCGAAGAAGGTCGAGAGCGCGAGCACCGCCAGTGCGACGTAGACGGCAGCGGTGCCGAAGCGGCTGACGTCCTGCCGGTCGAAGCTGTCGGCCAGCAGCTCGAGGAGCGCCGCGATCACCCCGAGGGCGAGCAGCTGGCCGAGCAGTCTCGCCTCGCTCGCGAGGTCGCCCGTCATGACGCGCCAGAGGCTGGAGATGATGCCTCCCGCGGACAGCTGCCCGGAACCTTGCAGGACTCCCTGGACGATCGATTGCAGCGAGAGGCTCGGCAGCTGCCCGCCGGTCGCCTGGTTGACCTGGCCGAGGAAGCTGTCGAGCGGCGACTGCTGGACAGTCTGCCAGGCGGGACTCATCTGCGGCGTGAGCACCTGCGACTGGGTGGCGGCGGGGGGATTGGCTGCCCCCGCGACCGCCGGAAAGAGGACGAGGGCAAGCCCGACGAGCAGCGCTATCGCCCATGCCCGGCGGATCACAGCGCCACCCCCAATACCAGGTGCACGAGCGCGCCGACGATGGGCACCGCCAGGACCAGGATCAGCACCTTGCCGCCGAGCTCCACCTTCTGCGCGAGCGCCCCCTCGCCGGCGTCGCGGCTGACCTGTGCCGCGAACTCCGCGAGGTAGGCGATGCCGATGATCCGGAGCACGACGTCGATGTAGAGGACATGTACCTGGCTGAGGGCTGCCAGCTCGTCGATCAGCCGGATGGCCCGGGCGAGCTGCGGCAGCACGAGGAGGAACAGGATGGCCCCTGCGGCGAGCGATACGAGTACCGCGAACTCCGGGCGTTCGCGGCGCAGGACGTTGATCAGCACCACCGCGGCGAGCGCCACTCCCACGTAGGCTACGATGGCCAGTCGGCGCCCCTCCCCCGGTCAGAGATTGAACAGCGTCTTCACCGATGCGAAGAGTTGCGTCAAGAGGCCCACGACGACCATGAAGACGATCGATACGGCCGCGAGCGTCACGAGGTGGCCGATCTCCTCCTTGCCCGCCTTGGCCAGCACCGTGCTGATCACCGCGACGAGGACGCCGACGGCAGCCAGCTTGAAGATCAGATCGATGTTCAGAGCGGGTCCCCCCTCCGTATCAGAGCAGCAGGAGCGCGAGCGCCATCCCTGCCGTCACTCCGAGCGTCCGCCACAGGCGCTCGCCCCTGCCGCGCTCGTCGGCCGCGCGCTGGCGCTGCACCCCGATGCGCGCGATGGCGTGCTCGAGATGCCGCGCGTGCTCCTCTCGCCCGAACTGGCCGAGCGCGTCCCCCAGTTCGCCGAGCGCGACGACGTCCTCCGGCCAAAGGCAGCTCAGGGGCCGCAGGCGCTCCAGTTCCTCACGCCAGACGTCCTGGACGCGCACATGCCCCTGCAGGCGCCGAGCCACGCGGAGCACAAACCCCCGCGTCGGAGCACGTAGCGTGCGCGCGATCTTCTCGAGCGCACGGGGCAGCTCGAGGGCGCCGTAGGCTACATCGCTCTGCAGGAGCTGCAGGAGCGCCTGCCACTCGTCGAGCTCTGAGACGCGGCGGCGCAGGCGGTCTGCGAACATGCTGCCGATCATGTAGCCCGCCCCTGCCACCGCGAGCGCCAGGGCGATCCGAAACGCGATCATCGCGAGGCACCCCGCAGTTCACGGCCCGTTTCGTCCTCGATGCGCAGCACGACGCCGGGGCGCGAGCCGGGGGACAGCAGGGCGAGGCGCCGGAACACCCGCTCCTCGAGGAGCCGGCGCATGCTCGGACGCCTTCGGGCCTCCGCAAGGTCTGCCGCGTGCGCCGTCGCGAGCACGCGCACTCCAGACCGCGCCGCGTCGAGCGCCGCAAGCGCATCGTCTTCGCCTCCCAGCTCATCCGTTACGAGCACCTCTGGCCCGAGAGACCTGAGCGCCATGCGCAGCCCGAGGATCTTCGGCAAGCCATCGAGTACGTCGGTTCGCTGACCGACGTCCCGCCCAGGCAGGCCGGCGCGGCACGCAGCGATCTCGGACCGCTCGTCGATCACGGCAACCTGGTGCGCGCGCAGCCCGTAGAGCCCGTCCGAAGCCGCACGCGCGAGGTCGCGAAGGAGCGTCGTCTTGCCGCTCCCGGGGGACCCGACGAGCAGAGTCGGCAAGATCTCCTCGCCTTCGCGCAGCCAGGAGACGAGCCCCTGCGCCGCGCCCTCCACGCTGCGGGCGATGCGGTAGTTGAGGCCGGAGATGTCGCGGACGGCGAGGCGTCCGCCGCTCGCGGCAGCCCAGCGGCCGGCGACGCCCACCCGGTGACCACCGGGGATGGTCAGGAAGCCTTGGCCGATCTCGTCTTCCCAGGCGTAGAGGGAGTGCTGCGTCAGGTGCTCGAGGCACTCGCGCAGATCCCCGGGCGTGATGGACGGACCCCGCGACCACTCCGCGCGGCCAAGGAGGAGGATGCGCGCGTCTCTGCCGGCGCGCAGCCGCAGTTCCCGAGCGTGCGTCCAGACATCGCCCGGTGCCGCGTCGAGCACGCCTGCGAGGCGCGCGGACAGGTAAGGACGGAGCGCCGCCCACACCCCGGCTCCAGACGCGGGGCGCTCCGCGAGCATGGGCATGCCACCACCTTCCGGAACCTAGTGCTATGTGGCAAGCGCTGGGAATAGTCCAACCGTCTCAGGAGGAGTCGCGGCGAAGATCGACAAACTCCTCCTGGCAAGAGACGTGAGGAAGTGGGACGTTGCTGAGTCCGCGGGAGATCGAGGAGATCGCGCTGGACCTCGTCGCAATCCGGTCGGTGAACGGCACGCCGGGGGAGGCGGCCGTCATCGGGCATCTCGAAGAGCGGCTAAGGTCCGCCGCCTCCGCAGGGCGGACCTTCAGGATTCACTTGATCCCGCCCGCGGGCGATCCCCTCCAGCGCCCGACGCTGCTTGCGCACGCGCCCGGCAGAGGCAGCAAGGGGGTATTGCTGCTCGGCCACATCGACACCGTGGGGACGGACGATTACCTCGACCTCGCGGATCTCGCCACAAGACCGCTCCAACTGACAGAACGAATTGCCCGGGGAGCCCTTGGCGAAGAGCTCGCGCAGCGCGCGCGGTCTGGAGAGTGGCTCTTCGGGCGGGGACTCCTCGACATGAAGTCCGGGGTCGCCGCCGCACTCGCCGCCTTCCTGACCCTCGCACAGAGCCAGACGGATATCCACGTCCTCTTCGCCGCGACGCCAGACGAGGAGGGCGCCTCGCACGGCATCGGGGCGCTCGATGCGTGGCTGCCGGGCTACCTGCAGGCGGAGGGTATGTCGCTCGGGGCTGTCCTCAACACGGATTACACGACGGCCCTGCCGGGAGACGGGGGTGCCTTCCACGCCTACGCGGGCAGCACGGGAAAGCTGCTGCCTGCCGTCTACGTGCAGGGACTTCCGAGCCACGCGGCGGAACCGGAGCGGGGTCTCGATCCGAGCGCCGTCCTGGCTGCGGTCACCGGGGAGGTCGCCTACAGCGAGGCCCTGCGCGATGGAGAGGGGGACGATCTCGCGCCGCCGCCCGTCTCCCTCCTCGCACGCGACGACAAACCGTTCTACGACGTCCAGACCGCGATGAGCGCCAGCGCCTACTACAACCTCTTCCACCGAGGGAGTCCACCCGGCCGCCAGCTCGAGCGCTTCCGCGCGCAGGCGCAGGCGGGCGTCGACCGCTTTTGCGCGCACGCGGGATCTTGGGCTGCCGCGCGTGCGGGTCCTCACCTTCGCCGAACTCTTGCAGGCTGCGCCGTCGCCTCCGCAGATCGACCTAAGCGCGCTCGACGTGCGCGAGGGCGCCCGCCGCGTTGTCGCGTCGCTGGCCGCAAGCGCCTTCCCGGGTCAGCCGATCGCAGTCTGCTACTTCGCGGGCCCCCTGATCCCGAGCGTCGAGAGCCCCGCCTGGGCGGCAGACGCCCTGCGCGCGGCCATTGCCGCGGAAGGCGTGAATTACAAGCTCCACCGCCACTACCCCTACATCTCGGACCTCTCGTATCTCGCCGCTTCGCCCGACTGGAGCGACCCCGCGTTTCCGCGCAACTTCCCTCCGGCGGCCTGCGGGGCCGATGCCGGAAGGCAGCCGCGCCTCGCACTCGCTCCGCTGATGATCGGCCCGCACGGGTTCGGAGCGCACCAGCCGGGAGAGCGGGTCCTGCGCCGCCATGCGTTCGAGATCCTGCCGAGGCTGCTCGTGCGCGCCGCGCTCGAACTCGCCAAGGCGCAGCCGGCCGACTAGCCTGCCGGGAGGAGATGGCAGTCACGCTCACGGCACGTCAGCTGAACCGCGCGTCGCTCGCGCGCCAGATGCTCCTTGCCCGCAGTGACCTCGGAGCCGTCTCGGCGATCGGGATGCTCGGTGGCCTGAACGCGCAGCATGTCCTTTCCCCGTACATCTCGCTCTGGTCGCGGCTGAGGGATTTCAGGGCCGCGGAGCTGGAGGCGGCGATCACCGAGGGACGCGTGCTCAAGGCGACCCTGATGCGGGGGACATTGCATCTCGTGCGCTCCGAGGACCACGCCGCCCTGTGGCGGGCGCTCGGCCCGGCGCTGAGCAGGGCGTTTCAAGGCTTCTTTCCGAAGGAATCCCGCAGCATCGATGCGGGCCGCCTCACCGACCTGGTGCGGGAGGCGCTCACCGATGCCCCGATGGCATACCGCGATCTGGAGGCGCACCTCGCCGGGTTCTTTCCGGACCTGCGGCCACAGAGCCTCTCCTTCGCCGCCAAGGCCTTGGCGCCGGTAGTGCAGTTGCCGCCGTCCGGACTGCGATCCCATGCGGGGCCGGCGTCCTACGGCTGGGTCGGGACAGGACATGGCCAAGAGACACCGGAGCGGGACCTCGCCGCGCTCCTGCAGGCCTACCTCGCCGCGTTCGGCCCGGCGACCGCCCAGGATGTGCAGCAGTGGTCCGGTTTGCCGGCGGCGGCGGTGCGCGAGGCGATCACGTCCGTCCAGGACCTCCTGCGACTCGAGGGCCCTGGGGGGGCGGAATACCTCGACCTGCCCGATGCCGCGATCCCGCCCGAGGACACCGCCGCGCCTGCTAGGTTCCTGCCTCGCTGGGACAATCTTCTCCTGGCGTATAGGGATCGCGCCCGCGTGCTGCCGCAAGCCTTCCGCGCCGCCGTGATCCAGCGAGACGGCCGCGTGCTCCCGACCTACCTCCTGGACGGCTATGTGGCCGGCCTCTGGCAAGGGGAGGAGAGCGCGTCTGCGGCCACCGTCACGCTGATGCCCTTGCAGGGGTTCGACGGAGAAGAGAAGGACGCTCTGGAAGCGGAGGCGCTCAAACTCGGCCGCTGGCTTCACCCCGCAGCCAAGAACCATGCGGTGCGCTATGGAGTTCTTACATGAACTGCGATTTGGGGGTGACGGCGTGAAGATGAAGGCAGCGCTCTGCGCGGCGGCGACCGCGCTCATCGTTGCAGGCTGCGGTTCCCCGACGGCGCGGCAGCCCGTGTCCTCGCACCGAAAGGCAGACAAGACCACCAATCAAAATACCGAAGTCTCGGCCCCGCCCACGCAGCCGCAGGGAACAACGGTAGCCACCGCACCGCCACCTGAGCTCCAGAAGATCGACATGCTGAGTCAGACCGCGGGCTGGGCGCTGCTCTCGGATGGCAGCGTGCTGAAGACATCCGATGGGGGCGCGCAGTGGACGGATGCCACGCCGCCGGTTCTGCAGGGCACTTCCCCAGCTTCGGTGAAAGTGCGTGCGGCCTTCCCGGATGCGCAGCACGCCGTCCTCTTTATCGGAACGGAGAACGGGGGGATGGTCTCTTCCCTTGCCGTCTACGCCACATCCGACGGCGGAGCCTCCTGGACGACCGCCGCGGTCCCGCTCGGACAGAGATCGTATGTGAATGAGTTCCAGGTACAGTTTGTTAACGACAATGTTGGCTATGTCCTTCTCCACGATGGAGTAGCGGCTGGCAGCGAAGGGGTCACGCTTCTGCGTTCGGTGAATGGCGGGTCCCAATGGACCATTGCCGCAAACGGCACGCCAACGGCGCAGAACCCACCCTTGATCTTCGGCGGCGACAAGAGCGGCTTTGGGTTCCTAAATCCGCTAAAAGGATGGATTACCGGACAGTGGGCCGCAGATTCAATTCTCCTCTACGCGACCGACGACGGAGGCGCGCACTGGAGTACTCCGGTTCTTCCCATCCCATCGGGACTGAACGCCGCCGGAGGTGATGCGGAGAGTCTACCCCCCGTGTTTTTCGGCCCGTCGGACGCGGTAATGCCGGTGGAATTCCAAGCTAGCGGCGGGAAGACGGTGTTCTACCTAACGACGGACGGCGGTGCGACTTGGACTCCGACGACCTCCGTCCCGACCGAGTCCTCACCTGCGCCCTGGTCTTTTGCCAATCCGTCCGCCGGCTTTGTCATCACGAACTCCGCAACGCTCTACCGCACGACCGACGGCGGGGCGCAGTGGACGGCGGTGCAGCCGAACATCTCGCTGCAGAACACGACAGAGCTCGATTTCGTCAGCGCGCAGACTGGATGGGCGGTGGTCAACGGCTCGCTGCTTGCGACCTCGAACGGCGGCCAGACCTGGACGCAGGTACCGCTCAGCATTGCGGTCCACTTGGCACCCACGGGTCAGAACTGACGCGAGAAGGCACCTCGGGGGATACCCGCGACCTAAAGGAGGCGAGGCCATGCGGCGTGCACGGTTCCGAATCCTCCTTGCCGCGTTCGCATGCAGCCTGATCACACCCGCCTGCGGACCTGCCGCAGTGCACGTCGCGTTCCACAGCGGCCATGCCTCGCCATCGTGCCTGCAGTACCGCGCCCCCCTCGAAGCGGGACCCGGCGTAAGCACCTTCACGGCCCAAGTCAACGGACCGCAGCCGTTCTTCGCGGGAGAGGACGTGTGGGTCGCAGGCAAGAGCTACGGCCTCTCGCCGCCTTCGACAGCCGGGCAAAGCGGCTGGTACGGTGCCCAGCGCGTGCAGCTCTACCTGCTTGCGAACATCCGGAACGCGTTCTGGTATGGGATGAGCACACGCGTCGCCCGATGCGTCCAACGTCGCGGCGTGTTGCTCGGCGAGTCAGACGTGGCGCACGGCGGCTTCACCTGGTCCGGCAGCCTGCCGCAGTTGCGCCCCGGTTCCAGCTGGTCGCTGGTCGCCGTCGCGGACAACGGAGCCTATTACATCGACTCCCTAGCCGCGCCTGGGCTGCAGACCTCCGCGATCGTAGCGCCCTACGAACTCGTCGCCGGTCCGGCGGTGGATGCGATGCCTGCGCCTGACACTGCCGTTGCAAATGACAATTTGCGGATCGTCGGGCTGCATCTTCCCGCGAACGGGCGCTTCCGCGTGGCCCTGGTCGGTACGCCGCCAGGTGCGGGCTCCGCTCGGACCATGACGCTCGGAGAAGTGACTGTCGCCTCGGGACGGCTGAATGCAAACTTCCCGCTTCCCGACGCCGTGCAGGCGCATGGAGGCTCTTACACCGCTCTGCTGCTCAAAGGACATGATGTGGCGTATTCCCTGCCGATCACGGTACTGCCCCCACCGAAAGCGCCGCAGCAGGTTCCGCCCCCCTCTCCCGCGGCATATCTGCACATGACGACGGCGACCAGCGGTTTTGCCGTGTACGGCAACGACCTTCTGCGCACGGTGGACGGCGGACGCACGTGGGCCGACGTCACGCCGGCCGGCGTCGCGCTCGGCTACCTCTCGAGCGAGGCCGGCCTGCCGCAGGAGCCGGCCTGGTTCTACGGCCAGAGCGACGTCTGGATCGTCGTTCCAAACGGCGGTCAGTCCACCATATACCGCTCCACCGACGCCGGTGCCTCCTGGAACCGCAGCGCGCTTGCGATCTCCGGGGTGCGGGAGCTCGACTTCGTCAATCCGAGCGATGGCTACGCGCTCGCGGGCTTCAACACCCTGTACCGCACCGAGGACGGCGCAAGCATGTGGCAGGTGGTATCCGCGTCCGGCCTGCCTCAAGGCACGGACGGCATCGGATTCCAGACCCCCGCCATCGGCTGGGCGACGACGCAGGACGAAGGCCGGACTCCGGTTCTCATGACGCGCGACGGGGGAGCGACCTGGGGCGGAGGGCGGGTGCCTGCCCTTCCTGTGGCCAAGGGTGACGCCCTGATGGGAATGGTACCGGCCATCTTCCCCGGGGGCTCTGGCGTTATCGGTCTGGTGGACTGGATCACCCGGCGGCTCTACTTCCTCACCTCGCAGCGATCCAAAGCCGCCTGGGCTGTCTCCACGCCGATCGCGGGCGGCAAGCCGTTCACACCGCCACTCTACTCTTTCAGTAGCGCCACACAGGGCATCGCCTGGATGGGCGTGTCCCTCAAGGTGACGCGCGACGGGGGCCGACGCTGGACCACGCTGCCGCTGCCGCAGCCACTGCAGGACTTCTGGAACAGCTGGCCGCAGCTGGACGCCGTCTCGTCGCAGGCCGTCTTCGCGCTCGTGCGGAGAAACGGTTCTTATCTCGTTCTATCTTCTGCGAACTACGGTCACACATGGGCGGAGGCGGGAACGCTGCCCACCTTGGGCCAGTGATCCAGAGCACGTGCCGCGGGAGATGCCGCGCTTCACCGCCGTCAGATTAGCGTCGATGCAGCAGCATGCAAAGGAGGACATACTGTGCCGAACCTGGAGGACCTCGAGCGCACCATCAGGGCCAACGAACTGCAGGCGTTCCGTTCCCTGCTTCGAGACGACCCTTCGCTCGCCGCGGCGCGCAACTCAGAAGGCGGCAGCCCTGCCCTGATAGCGATCTACTTCGGGCGCAGCGCGATGCTCGACGAACTCATCGCAAACGGCGCAGTACTCAACATCTTCGAAGCCGCCGCGACTGGTCGCACAGATCTGGCGGCGCAACATCTGGATCGCGATCCGGCTCTGATCAAGAGCTACAGCCATGACGGCTGGACACCCCTCCATCTAGCCGCTTTCTTCGGGCACGCGGATACTGTGCAAGCACTGCTCGCCCGCGGCGCGGACCACACCCTCTACGGGAAGAACCGCAACGCAAACCAGCCGCTGCATGCGGCGGCGGCGAACAGCCAGGTCGCGGCCTGTGAGGCACTGTTGCAGGCGGGCGCCGACCCGAGCGCCGCAGCGGGCGGCGGCTGGACGCCGCTGCATCTCGCCGCGGCGAACGGCGCAGGCGAGCTTACGCAGCTGCTACTGGCGCACGGAGCAGACAAGATGCGGTCCAAGGACGACGGCGAGACGCCGGCCGACGCAGCCAGATCATCTGGCCATGACGCGCTGGCAGCCGTGCTGGAGGGCGAGGCTTAGGCTCGCGTCACGCCATGGGTCGAGGCTACTGGCCCTGCAAGGCCTGTGTGACCCAATCGGCGGGCACAACTGCGTTCGATCTGCTGGAGTACTGCGCCCCCGAGACGGCGATGGCGTTGCCGCCGACGGTCAGCGCGGTGTGCGGAGCCCAAGCATCAACCCATGCGGAACCCGGCGGGCGATCGTCCGTGGCGGTCATCCATACCGCGATACCGTGGGCTGCAAGTCTTCGCAGCGCGGGCCAGTCGGCTGCCTGTTTCGCGACGACTTTTCCATCCCCGGTGACCCAGTTCTCGGCGAGCCAAGCGTCGTGGCTCGTGAGCCCGACGCCGATCACTGCGGAAGGATCCCATGCATTGACGAGCACGCGCAGGCCCGAGCGGTGCGCGATGCGCACCGCCGCGCGCAGGCGTCCGCGGCTGACGCCGTAATCGGGGCCCGCGCAGTCCAGCAGGACGCCGCGGGCGCCCATCGCCCTCCAGGCGCGCAGCGCCCGGCCGATGTAATCCAGGCTGTGCGCAGGCTGGCCGTTTGTGCGCCCCAGATTCACGTAGCCGTAGAACGAGGTGCCGCGTTCCGCCGCGATCACATGCACGGCTTGCGCGTGGTCCGTGCCGCGACCGCTCCACTCCTCCCCGCTGCCGAGCACCACCACCGGGTAGCCCGCGAATTGTTTGGCAAGGGTCCGCTGCGCAGCGCCTCCCGGGATCCAGCCGTAGTAGATCAGGAACGGTGCAACGGGGCGAGCCGGCTGCCGGGTCGCGGGTATCAGGCAGACGAGCAGGACGGCGCCGAGGACGGCGAGCGGGAGACCCAAACGGCGATGCATCGGCGTCCTGCCACCTCCTCTCACTGCTGGCCCACGCAGCGGCTGCGATGGATAAAAGCGGGAGCCCAGACGGCCTGGGCTCCCGCTCTATACTGCATGCTTTCTCAGGCGCGCGAGAGGTATTCGCCGCTGCGCGTGTCGATGATCAGCTTGTCGCCGTTCTGGATGAACAGGGGGACGCGCACGACGTAGCCCGTCTCCAGCTTCGCCGTCTTGGTGCCGCCGGTCGCGGTGTCGCCCTTGAGGCCCGGGTCCGTCTCGACCACTTCGAGCACGACGGAGTTGGGCAGGTCGACGCCGATCGTGACGCCCTGGAACTGCATGAGGCCGATGACCATGTTCTCCTTGAGGAAGTTCAGCGCGTCGCCGAGCTCCTGCCCCGTGAGGGAAACCTGCTCGAAGGTCTCGTTGTCCATGAACGAGTACTCGTCGCCGCTCGCATAGAGGTACTGCATGTCCTTGCGCTCGATGTGGGCGCGCGGCACCTTCTCGCCGGCGTTGAAGGTCCGTTCCACGACGGCGCCGCTCTTGACGTTCTTCAGCTTCGTCCGGACGAAGGCGGACCCCTTGCCCGGCTTGACGTGCTGGAACTCGACGACCGAGTACAGGTTTCCATCCAGCTCGATCGTCACGCCGTTGCGAAAGTCGTTCGAGGAAATCAAAGCAATCCCCCACCCTGCAAATTTCCGGATCCAGATAGCCCGAATGTCCGCAGCTCCTTCGGCGACCGCGTGAGGATCTCGCAACCGCCGTCCGTGACGACCACGGTGTCCTCGATGCGCACGCCGCCCTGCGAAGGCAGGTAAATGCCGGGCTCGACCGTGACGATCATGCCGGCGGCCAGCACCTGCTCGGAGCGCTCCCCGAGGCGAGGCAGCTCGTGGATTTCCAGCCCCACGCCATGACCCGTGCCGTGGCCGAAGCGCTCACCGTAGCCGGCCCGCTCGATCACGCCCCGCGCAGCTGCGTCCACGTCGCGCCCGAGTACGCCGGCTCGCACGGCGCGAAGTCCGGCCTCCTGCGCCTCGCGCACGATTTCGTAAACGCGCTGGAGTTCTGCGGGCGGCCGTCCGATCGCCACAGTGCGCGTGATATCTGAATGATACCCGAGGAATCGGCAGCCTACGTCGAAGGTCACGAGCTCCCCGTCCGCAAGCGGCTTTTGGCTGGTGCCGCCATGCGGCAGGGAACCGCGCGGTCCCGAGGCCACGATAAAGTCGAAGGCGGGGCCCTCGGCACCGAGTTCCCGCATGCGCCCATCCAGCCAGAAGGACGCCTCCGCCTCGGTCATGCCCGGCCGCAGCCGCAAGAAGAGCTCTTCGAGCCCCTGCACCGCGATCTCACAGGCATGCCGGATCGCGGAGAGCTCATCCGTGTCCTTGACCGCGCGCAGCTCCTCGATGAGATCGTACGTCGGCACGAGTTCGACGCCGAGCGCCTGCAGGCGCTCGTAACCCGAATAGAGGAGGCGTTCCGCCTCGAAGCCCCAGCGCTTGCCGCCGAGTGAGAGGATCTGCTCGCCGATCTCTTCCGCGTGCTTGAGGAGCACCGCCCGTGCGCCCTCCGCCTCCTGCTGCGCTGTCTCGATGTAGCGGCTGTCCGTGATCAGAGCGGCGTCGTCCGCCGTGACGAGCAAGACGCCGGCGTCTCCCGTAAACCCCGTCAGGTAGCGGAAGTTGCGGTCAAAGCTGACCACCATGCCGTCGAGGTCACGCGCCTGCATTCCCTCTCTCAGCGCCGCGAGGCGAGCGGATCTAAGCGATGTCGTGCAGCATTCCTCCTACTCTTCTGTGACCTCTGCAGCCCCGGCACGACGCACGAACGCCTCGAGTGCAAGCTCGTAGGAAAGCGCTCCGAAACCGGCGATGCGCCCGATGCAGGCTGCGGCGATGACCGATCTGTGGCGGAAGCGTTCCCTCGCTTCCGGGAGGCTGAGGTGGACCTCGATCACCGGCAGCGCGACCGCTGCGATGGCGTCGCGCAAGGCGTACGAGTAGTGCGTGTAGGCGCCCGGATTCAGGATGACGCCCTGGACCGAGCGGCGCTCGCGCTGCAGCGCGTCGATCAGCCCGCCTTCGGAATTGTGCTGGTCGAAGGCGAGCTCGACCCCAAACTTTGCCGCGCTCCGCGCAAGGCGCGCCGCGATCTCGTCCCAGGTTTCTTGGCCGTAGACGCCGGGCTCACGCTCCCCGAGGAGGTTGAGGCTCGGTCCGTTCAGCACCAGAAGCCGCATGGCACACCCTCCCGGGGGATTGTAGCATACGGGGTGTTGGTTACTGCGAGGCTGCCTGCTGATAGCTCTTCCAAAGCGAGCTCTCCGGCTGGGCGCCGATCAGACCGGTGACGAAGGCGCCGCTCGAGCTATAGAAGGCGAATTCCGGGTAGGTGCTGATCCCCGACTTGATCGTGTAGCGCAGGCCCGGGTCGTAGTAGAGGGGATAGTCGAGGTGGAACGTCTTTTGGTACTTGTGAAGCTCGGCGAGGCTGTCGCTCTCCTCCTTGCCGGGCGGCGGCTGGTAGTGACTTCCGTCCTGTCCGGCAGTGGGGTTCCCAAGCGGCCCCGGAATGCCGATGCCAAGCTGCAGCGACGCCTGTACGCCGATGACCCTGCCCCCTGCCTGCTGAACCTTCTTTGCAAAGGCCGGCAGCACATACTTCGCGTCGTAGGCGCAGTACGGGCACCAGGTTGCGAAGAAGACCACGACCGTGGGCTTACCGGAAATGGCGACGTTCTCGGCCTTGCCGTTCATCGCCACGAGCGGCACTGTCACTGGCGGCGTCGAGATCTGGATCGCGTAGGCGATCGCAATGCCGATGACGAGCGCCGCGACAATCCCTACCAAGAAATACGCCACGGTCTTCGGCTGGGACCTGTTCATTGCGCACCCCTTTCCGGATTCTCGTGGATGTTCGCGCCACCGGCAGGCCATCCCTGTTTGTCCGGTTGGTAAAACCCACATGATACAATTTACGGTGTCGGCGTCAGCGGGGCCAGTCCCAGCGGCCTCCTCCGACCAGAACATCCAGAAGGGAAGGACATTCCCGTGACAAAGCTAGTATCCGCCGCCGCCGGCTCGGCGTTCAGCGCCCTCGACCCGCGCGCCGTGAACACGATCCGGGCGCTGGCGATCGACGAGGTGGAGGCGGCGAAGTCCGGACATCCCGGCCTTCCGCTCGGTGCAGCGCCGATGGCCTACGTCCTTTTCTCCCGCCACCTGAGATTCGCCCCGCACGACCCCTCCTGGCCGGACCGGGACCGCTTCGTACTTTCCGCAGGCCATGGTTCTGCCCTGCTCTATGCCCTCCTGCATGTATTCGGCTACGACCTGCCGCTCTCCGAACTGCAGCGCTTCCGCCAGTGGGACAGCAGGACGCCCGGCCACCCGGAACGCGGGATGACGCCGGGCGTCGAGGTGACGACCGGTCCCCTTGGGCAGGGCATCGCGAACGCAGTCGGCATCGCGCTCGCGGCGCAGCACCTCGCGTCGCGGTTCAACGCGGGCGGACAGCGCATCATCACCCACCGCACCTTCGCGATCTGCTCCGACGGAGATCTTATGGAAGGCATCTCGCACGAGGCGGCCTCGTTCGCCGGCCACCTGCGCCTGCCGGGTCTTGTCCTCCTCTACGACGACAACCGCATCTCGATCGAGGGTTCCACCGACCTCGCGTTCACCGACGACACCACCAAGCGCTTTGCATCCTACGGCTGGCACACGTCCTGCGTGGAGGACGGGAACGACCTCGGCGCGATCGATGCCGCAGTAGGCGAGGCGCTCTCGCAGGACCGGCCCGCGTTTATCCGCGTCCGCACCCACATCGGCTTTGGGAGTCCGAAGCAGGACACCGCCGGCGTCCACGGGGCGCCGCTGGGCACGGAAGCCGCACGCGAGACGAAGCGCGCGCTGGGCGTGCCGGACGAGCCCCCCTTCTTCATCCCCAAGGAGGTCGAGGAGTTCGCCGGGCAATACCGCCAGCGCGGCAAGGAGCTCGTCGCCGCATGGGAGCAGGAGCTCCGGCAGCTGCAGGCGCATGACGCGGACCTCTACCGCGACTTCGCGGAGCGGCGCGAATGTGCCGTGCCGGCAGACCTCCACCGGCGCATCTCGACGTTCCAGCCCGGCACGGAAATGGCGACGCGCAACGCCTCTGGCGCCGTCCTGCAGGAGCTCGCACAGGCGGTCCCATCGCTGCTCGGCGGCTCGGCGGACCTGGCGCCCTCGAACGAGACGAACCTCAAGGGCCTCGGCTCCATCGCCCCCGGCGACTACGCCGGCCGCAACATCCATTACGGCGTCCGTGAACACGCCATGGCCGCAGCGATGAACGGGATGGCCGCCCACGGCCTCCTCAGGCCGTTCGGCGGCACGTTCCTCATCTTCTCCGACTACATGCGGCCGTCGGTGCGTCTCGCGGCCTTCATGGAGCTGCCGGTCACCTATGTCTTCACTCACGACTCGATCGGTCTCGGGGAGGACGGGCCGACCCACCAGCCCATCGAGCATATCGCGTCTCTCGAGCTGATCCCGAACCTGCATCTCGTCCGCCCGGCCGACGCCAACGAAACCCGGCTCGGCTGGATCTACGCGGCGAGGGCGAAGTCGAGCCCGACGGCACTCGTCCTCAGCCGGCAAAAGCTCCCGGTACTCGCGGACATCCCCGAGGACGCCGTCGAGAAGGGCGTCTACGCACTGCGCGAGCCGCAGGGAACGGCGCAAGTCGGACTGCTCGCATCGGGCAGCGAGGTGAGCATCGCACTGGCGGCCGCAGACCTCCTCGGGCAGGAAGGCATCGCGGTGCGCGTCCTGAGCGCGCCCTGCCTGAAGGCCTTCCTCGCCCGCCCGGAGGCGGAGCGCCGGGCGACTTTGCCACCGGAACTCCCCCACGTGGCGGTGCTCGCCGGCAACGCGGCGGCGCTCCTCGCACTGCTCGGTCCGCGGCAAGCGGCCATCGACCTCAAGCACTTCGGCGCGTCGGCACCGGCCGAACGCCTCTACCAGGAGTTCGGCATCACCCCGCAGGCGGTGGCAGCCGCCGCGAAGTCGCTGCTCTAGCCCCGAAAGGAGGATCCGCATGGCCGATCTCGTGCAGCTGCGCGAACTGGGCCAGAGCGTCTGGCTCGACTACATCCTGCGCTCGTACCTCACGACCGGCGCCTTCGCCCGCGACGTCGCCCGCGGCGTGCACGGCGTCACCTCGAACCCCGCGATCTTCGAACATGCCATCGGCAAGAGCAGCGACTACGATCCGCAGCTCGGCAGCCTCTATACCTTCGGGCTCTCGCCCGACGCCGCGTTCGAGGAGCTTGCGCTGCGCGACATCCGCCTCGCGGCGGAGATCATGCGGGGGCTCTACGACGGAACCAAGGGACTCGACGGCTACGTCAGCCTCGAGGTGTCGCCGGAGCTCGCGCACGACGCGGCAGGGACCATCCGGGAGGCAGTGCACCTGCACGGCAGGCTCGGCGTGCCGAACGTGATGATCAAGGTGCCCGGCACGCCCGAAGGCGCCGAGGCGATCGAGGAGCTCACCTACCGAGGCCTGAACATCAACGTCACGCTGCTCTTCTCGCTGGGCCAGCACCGCAGGGTAGCGGAGGCCTATCTGCGGGGACTCGAGCGCAGGGTCAGAGAGGGCCTGGACGTCTCTCAGATCCACTCCGTCGCGAGCTTCTTCGTGAGCCGCGTCGACACACTCGTCGACGAGCGCCTGGCGGCGCGTGGGGGCGAAGCCCTGCAGCTCCAGGGGAAGGCGGCGATCGCGAACGCCAAGCGCGCCTACCGGCTCTACCAGGAGATCTTCGGGGACGCCCGCTTCCTCGCGCTCCGGGCAAAGGGCGCGAACGTGCAGCGGCCGCTCTGGGCGAGTACATCGACGAAGAACCCGGCCTACCGGGACGTCGTCTACGTAGAGGAACTGATCGGCCCGGACACCGTCAACACGCTGCCGCCGGCTACGCTGGAGGCGTTCGTCGACCATGGCGTCGCCAGTGAGACGGTGACCAGGGACGTCGAGGGCGCGGATGCCGTGGAGCTCGGGCTGCGCGATCTCGGCATCGACCTCGAGGCGGTCGGAGAGGAACTCCAGGCGAAGGGGGTCGCGCTGTTCTCGGACGCCTTTCGCAACCTGCGCGCAGAGATCTCCCGCAAGGGGGCCGAGCTGGTGCCCAGGCCGCCCATCGCGGCGCAGCTCCAGGGCCTCGCCGGCAAGGCCTCCGAGGCTGTCTTGCAGCTCGCGGACGCCGGTGCGCCCGGAAGGCTCCTGGCGAAGGACGCGACGCTCTATCCCGATGCACAGCGCGAGACCGCCAAGATCCGAATGGGTTGGGTCGACCTGCCGCAGGCGATGCTCGCGCGCCTCGGGGAACTGGCGGACTTCGCCGACGGGCTGCGCGAACGCGGCGTGCGCCGCCTCGTCCTCGTCGGCATGGGCGGCAGCTCCCTCTTCCCCGACGTGCTCCGGCGCATGGCGAAGAACCCGCCGGTCTCCCTCGACGTGCTGGATACGACGCACCCCGACTACGTGCGAGAACTCGTGCAGTCGATCAACTGGCAGGAGACCGCAGTCCTCCTGTCCTCGAAGAGCGGCGGCACGCGCGAGGTGGACGCGCTCTACCGCATCCTGCGCCAGGCGGCCGACACGGCACTCGGCGAGGAGGCCGGCTTGGCCTTCTTCGCGGTCACGGATCCCGGCACATCCCTTGAGCGCCGCGCCAACGAGGGCGGCTTCGCCAAGTGCTTTCTGAACCCGCCCGAGATCGGCGGGAGATACTCCGCGCTTTCGCTCTTCGGACTCGTCCCGGCCGCTGCGCTCGCAGTCGACATCGAGGCGCTGCTGCGCGGGGGCGCGGCAGCCCTCGAGGAACTCGCGGGGCCGCCCGCCCGCTCGGGCGCTGTCGCGCTCGCGGCAGCGCTCTTTGCGGCGCACGCGGCGGGCCGCAACAAGCTGGTGCTGCCAGCGCCCGACGACCTCCCCTTCAGCGACTGGCTCGAGCAGCTCCTCGCGGAGAGCACCGGCAAGGAAGGCAAGGGCATCCTGCCGGCGCCCGGAGCCGTGCCCGGCGACGACCGCATCACGGCCGTCTTCGGCGGCCAAGCTCCGTCGCCGGGCGTCGCGGCGGAGGCGATCGCGGATATGGATCAGCTGGGCAAGGCGGTCCTCACGTGGGAGTCCGCCACGGCCATGTTCGGCTACCTCGCTGGCATCGACCCCTTCGACCAGCCGAACGTGCAGGAGGGCAAGGACAATACGGAGGCGGTGCTGCGCGCAGGCGACCGGCCCAGCCGGCGCCTGCAGCCGGTCGGGGACATGCAGGGGCCGCTTGCCGCGCGTCCTCCGGGGTACCTCGCCGTCCAGGCGTTCGTTCCCCCGACCCGGGAGGTGCTGTCCGCGCTCAGGGAACTGCAGGTCGCCCTCTGCGAGGGCGGGGCCGCCGTGACGGCGGGGGTTGGCCCGCGCTTCCTGCACTCCACCGGCCAGTACCACAAGGGCGGCCCTGCCGCCGGAAGCTTCCTGCAGCTCGTGGCGCCGCCCGCGGCGGACATTGATCTGCCTGGCCTTCCCTTCTCCCTCGCGGACCTCTTCGCCGCGCAGGCCGAGGGGGACGCGCAGGCGCTCGCGCGCAGGCAGCGCCCCTTCGCGCGCCTGCTGCTGGAGGGAGACCCCGCCGAGGCGATCCGAAGGCTCCAGAAGAACCTCGCGACACACGCGGAAGGCAGGTGAGCCAGGTTGGAGATGGGCATGGTCGGCCTCGGGAAGATGGGTGGAAATATGGCGCTCCGTCTGCATCAGGCAGGGCACCGCATCGTCGGGTTCGATCCAGGCGAGGAATCGCGCAGGCGCGCGGAGGAAACGGGGATCGAGACCGTGACGAGCCTCGAGGCGCTCATCGCTGCCCTCAAGGCGCCGCGGTCCGTCTGGCTGATGGTTCCCGCCGGGGAGCCGACCGAATCGACGATCGGAAAGGTGCTGCCGCTCCTCGCGCGGGGCGACATCCTGGTTGACGGCGGCAACAGCCAGTACAAGGACAGCGTGCGCCGCGGCGAGACGGCCGCGACATACGGGGTGGAGTTCGTCGACGCCGGCACGAGCGGAGGCATCTGGGGACTGACGGAGGGCTATTGCCTGATGGTCGGCGGCAGCCAGGAGGCCTTCAGCCGCCTGGAGCCCCTGCTGCGGGCGTTGGCGCCGGAGGGCGGCCTCTTGCACGCAGGCCCCTGCGGCGCCGGACACTACGTCAAGATGGTCCACAACGGCGTCGAGTACGGGATGCTCGAGGCCTACGGCGAGGGCTTCGAAATCCTGGCGCGCGGACCTTTCGACCTGCACCTCGGCGAGATCGCCGAAAACTGGCGGCACGGCTCAGTGGTGCGCAGCTGGCTCCTCGACCTCCTGGCGCAGGCGCTGGAGAAGGACCCGCAGCTGCAGCACCTGCGCGGCTACGTCGAGGATTCGGGCGAGGGGCGCTGGACCGCACAGGAGGCGATCGAACGCGGTATCGCGGCGCCGGTGATCACGCTCTCGCTGCAGCAGCGCTTTCTCTCGCGCCAGGAGGACACCCTCTCGAACCGGGTGATTGCGGCGCTGCGCAACGAATTCGGCGGCCACGCGGTGAAGAAGTGAAGGGCGGCGAAGGCGCCATCCTCGTCGTGTTCGGTGGGACGGGGGACCTCACGCACCGCAAGCTCATCCCCGCCGTCGCGCAGCTGCGCCGCGCGGGGCTCCTCAAGGGGGCCCTGCGCATCGTCGGCTACGCGCGCCAGGACCTCGACGACGAAAGCTTCCGCGCGCTCCTGCGCAACACGGTGGAAGGTGAAGGCACGGACGAGGTCATCGCCGACACCTGCTACGTGCAGGGCGACTTCCGCCAGGAAGCAGGCTACGCACGCCTCGCGAAGCGGCTCACGGAACTGGAGGAGGGCAATTCCTACGCGGGGCGCCTGTACTACCTCGCCGCACCCCCCAGCTTTTACACGGACATCTTCCGCGGCATCGGCGGCGCCGGCCTGAGCGGTGAGGAGAACGGCAGCTTTCGCCGGATCGTCGTAGAAAAGCCGTTCGGCCGGGACCTCTCGACGGCAGAGGAACTGAACACGGTGCTGCACCAGGTGTTCGACGAGAAGCAAGTCTTCCGCATCGACCACTACCTCGGCAAGGAGACGGTGCAGAATATCCTCGTTCTGCGCTTCGCGAACGGCATCTTCGAGCCGCTCTGGAACCGCCGCTACATCGACCACGTGCAGATCACCGTGGCCGAGTCGCTTGGCGTCGAGCACCGCGCGAAATACTACGAGGAAGCGGGCGCGCTGCGGGACATGCTGCAAAACCACCTCCTGCAGCTCATGACCCTGATCGCCATGGAGCCACCGGTCGCCTTCGAGGCGGATGCCGTGCGCAACGAGAAGGTGAAGGTCCTGCGGGCCATCCACATCCCCTCGCCCCAGGACGTGCAGCACTTGACGGTACGCGGGCAGTACGGAGCAGGCGAGATCGGGCAGGAGAAGGTGCCCGGCTACCGCCATGAACCCGACGTGGCGCCGGCCTCGACGCGCGAGACGTTCGTCGCGCTCAAGCTGAAGGTGGAGAACTGGCGCTGGGCCGACGTCCCCTTCTACCTGCGGACGGGCAAGCGCCTGCAGCAGCGCGCGAGCGAGATCTCCGTGCAGTTCCAACGCGCACCGCAGCGGCTCTTCCCGCGTGAGGCGCGCCTCAAGCCGAACGTCCTGCGCCTGCGCATCCAGCCGGATGAGGGCATGACGCTCTCGGTCGGCGCCAAGGTGCCCGGCCTGCGCATCGAGCTGCGGGACGTCGACATGGCCTTCAACTACGACTCCTTCGGAAAGCGCGGCACGGACGCCTACGAGCGCCTCTTGCACGACGCCTTGAGCGGCGACAATACGCTCTTCACGCGCAAGGACGAAGTCGAGGCGGCCTGGCGCATCGTCGATGCGATCGGGCGCGGCTGGCAGCAGGAGGAATCCGGTCCGGAGATCTACCCGGCGGGCAGCTGGGGTCCGGAGTCGGCTGATGAACTCCTGCACCACGACGGCCGGCGCTGGCACCTGCGATGAGGCCACGCATCGACGTGGCCCCGACATCGGCGGAGGCCATGGCGCGGTGCGCCGCTGCCATCGCGGAGGCGCTGCCCGCATCCCGCCACCCGACCCTCTGCCTCGCAGGCGGAACGACCCCGCGAGGGGCCTATGAGTTGCTCGCCTCGCGCTATGCCAAGGCAGTGAACTGGCAGGGCGTCGAGTACTGGTTCGGCGACGAGCGCTGTGTCGGGCCGATGCACCCGAAGAGCAACTACCGCATGGCCCTCGAGTCGCTGCTCGATCCGCTAGAGGTGCCCGCGCAGCGCGTGCACCGCATGCTGGGAGAGCTCGGACCGCAGCAGGGAGCGCAGCGCTACGCCCAGCGCATCGCGGAGACGCTCGGGGAGCAGCCGAACTTCACGGTCGCCCTGCTCGGTATGGGCCCGGAGGGCCACACCGCGTCGCTCTTCCCTGGCAGCCCCGCGCTCTCAGCCGAGGAGTTCGCCCTGGGGGTGCAGGTACCGGCCGTGCCGCGCGAGCGTATCACGCTGACGCCTGCGGCCCTGCATGCCGATCGGGTCTTCCTGCTCGTGACGGGCAAGGAGAAGAGCGCGGCTCTGGCGGCAGCCCTGGCGGCCGATGCGCCGGACCCGGCCGTTCCGACGTCCTACATCCGCGGGTCGATCGAGACCGTGTGCTTTTGCGACGGGGCCGCAGGACCGGCAGAGTAGGAGGAGAGAATCCATGGAACACAGTGGCAAGCCGTACGAGATGCGCTCCGAGATCGGAGCAGAGCCGGAGCACTTGCTTGCACTCCCGGAAAGGATCGCGCACGGTGCCGATGCTGCCCTCCCCCTGCTCGCCGGGCGCCCTCTCGTGCTGACCGGCTGCGGCACGTCCCTCTACGCGGCGCAGCTCGCTTCGGACTACATTGCGCAGCACGGCGGCGATGTTCCGGCGGTCAGCGCAAGGCTATTGCTGGAGCGGTCCTCGCCGCTCTTGCGGGAACGCACGATCGTCGCCTTCAGCCACGCCGGCGGCACGCCCGCCGTGATCGACCTGCTCCAAGAGGCGAAGCGCCAGTCGGTGCCGACCGTCCTGATCACGGGCTTCCCAGAGTCCAGGGCAGCTGGCCTCGCAACCGCCGTCGTACCGACGGGCTACGCTCAGGAGCGCTCCTGGTGTCACACGATCAGTTTCTCGCTCTCATCGCTCGCGGGGCTGCTTCTGCTCGAGGCGACCGCGGCTAGGGGCCTGCCTGCCGACCTGCCGCTGCCCCGGCCCGCAGAGGTCGCGCAGGCGGTCGAGGAGCTTGTCTCCAAGGAAGACGCCATTCGCGCCGCGGCGGCTGCGATCCACTTCGGCACGATCTTCATCCTGTCCTCGGGAGAGGCCCTCGCCCTCGCCCCCGAGGCCGGCCTCAAGCTCGCCGAGGCGGCCTATCTGCCAAACCTGCCCTTGGAGCTTGAACAGTTCTTCCACGGCTACATCCCGGCGGCGGACAAAGACAGCACCGTCATCGCGGTGCTGCCGCCTTCGGTACGCGAGCGGGCAGCCGACTTGCGCAAGGTGGCCGACATCGTCGGCTTCCATCTCCTTGCCCTAGACCTCAAGACACTGCAGGGGCTCGCGCCGTCGACCGACGCGCAGACGTTCCCGTGGGCGGCCGCCACGTACCTGCAGCTCTTCGCATACCACGTTGCGATGCGACGGGGCACGGATCCCGACAAGCTGCGCCGGGAGGACCCGACCTATCTCGCGGCGAGCAAGGCGTATCAGTAGCGCCCGTTCCGCAAGGCAAGGGCCCGTCGGCGATCGGCGGGCCCTTGCCGCTTGCTACTGGTAGATCACGACGAGCGGCGACGGATCCAGCTGGAGCACTTGCGCCGGGGTCATGATCGGCGTGTCCTGCGTATAGAAGAGCTTTATGCCGCCGGCCACGAACGAGGAGTTCTGGTAGTGGTGCACGACCGCCGCGTTCAGCACGCCGACCGTCTGCCCGGGCAGCGGCTGGATTGGCGCCGTGTACGGGATCGCTTCCTGGTGGATGAACCGCTCGTAGTTGGCGATCTTGATCTGCTGGCCTCCGAAGCCGTCCATGTCGCGCACGAGGACGACGTTCGGCTGCTCCTTGATGCCCTGCCAGTTCGGCACCATGCTCTGGAT
>JAKAPV010000223.1 GCA_021806845.1 Bacillota bacterium
GCGTGCAGCAGCAGGGCTTAAAACTTAGGCGGGCCCGGGGAACGGACCGTCGCCGGCTGTCCGCCGCGATCCACGCGGCGCTAAAAATTGCAGAAGCGGCAGCCAGGAATTTGAGACCGGGGTCCGGCGAAAAAAGTCCAGGCCGGCCCCCGCAGGACGCCTTCAGGTGGCGCGGTGAGGTTTGCCCGTCCGGGGGCCCGCCGAGCCTCCGCGCTATCGCCTCCGATCTCTGGGCCCGCGGTATCCCTGTGTTACCGCTCGAGGTTACCCCCGGGCCGTCGTTCCAGGGGATGGCCTGCTTGGCCGAGGGCCGGCCGGTAATCCTGCTCGGGCATAGGCACGACGAGCCGGGGAGGGCGTCCTTCGTTGTCGCTCACGAGGCGGGGCACATCGCGTGGGGCGACTGCGAACCCGGTCGACCGGTCGTGGACGCGGACGAGGAGATCGCTGACGATGCGTCCGAGGAGGTCCGAGCCGACCAATACGCAGCCTCAGTGCTCATGGGTGGCGCGCAACCCCCGAGCGCCGCTGACGGGAGCCTGAGGGATTTCAAAAACCTCGCCAAGCGAGCTGCCGAGATCGAGAGGCAAGGTGACGCGGAGGCGACCAGCGCGATCTTTGCTTGGGCGAGCCAAACTCGGGATTACGCCACAGCGACGATGGCGGTCAAGGCGCTGTACAGGGCCAAGGGAGCGCGGCAGCAGCTTCGAGAGATGGCCGCTGAACACCTCGACGCGGCCAATGCGCCCGAAACGGACCGCGCTTTGCTCCGGTGTGTAACAGAACAGCCTCCCGATGAAAGTGGCATTTGACACGGATGCCTTCTGCAAGCTGGGGGCCGCTGATCTCCTGGAAGCCGCCGCCTCGGCGTTCGGCGAGCGTGCTGCCACGTGCGGTAGGTTGCCGGCCCTTCCATACATGCTCGAGAGGGGGACTCTGCAGAGGCGGTACGGACCGGACGTCTGCGGGAGGCTGCTGCCGATTGTCAGGTCGATGCGGTCGGTCGCGGAGCCGTCGGCGGCGTCACTCGAGCCGATGCTCGGTCTGCACGGGGTCGACCCGGGCGAGGCGCAGCTCTTCGCGGTGTGCGCGGAGGCCGGAATTACGATAATCACCGGGGACAGACGCGCCGTCTGCGCTCTCAGGGGGGTGCCGGCGCTGGTCCCGAAGATCTCCGGGCGCATCGTGGTCCTAGAAGCGTTGCTCCTCCATCTCTGCGCAGTGGCCGGGGCCGCTGCGGTGCGGCGGAAAGCCGCAACGGTGGCGCAATACGACACGATGTTAGAGTGTTGCTTCTCACCTAACGAGCCTGAGCCCGAGAGGTGCCTGAGATCTTACTTCGACAGGCTGAAGACTGACGCCAGCCCGCTTGCCCTTTGGAGCCCGCAGTGACGAAATTCGACCACGGCCACTACGTCCCAATCCTCAAGCTCAAGCGCGCTGAGAAGGCAGCCCTGGCATTGATCGAGCCGGTCCTCGCTCCCCATGTGACGCCGCTCTTCGAGCTCGTCGAGATGCCGCAGGATGGCGACTGGGGCCGCCACCTTGGAAATGCGTTCAGGAGCCTCCCGGAGTGCACCAGGACGTACGCGCGCTGCTTCCTCGACCTCCGCGAAATCTCCAGCCTAGGCGTGGCCCGCGCGACGCAGGTGTTTGAGCGCGCTGCAGCGGCCCGGATCCCATTCACGCCGGTCACGGGAGTTTCGCGTTCGGTCGACGTGGGGCCAGCGCTCGCGCACCGGCGGCTCGGTCTCGCCCTGCGTGTGACCCGCGCGGAGTACGAGGACGGCGGGCTTGCGGGCCGCCTCCGGAACTTCGTGCGCGACCATAGGCTCCGGCCGCCGGACGTTGATCTGATTGTCGACCTCGGGTCAGTCGACGACCTTGTTCTCCCCGGGTTGATGGCTTTGGCGGACGCGGTAATGGCCGAGGTACCGGACCACGGGAGCTGGCGGAACCTGATCCTGGCCGCTTGCGCGTTTCCCCTGAGCATGGCCGTAGTTGACCGTCACTCGTTCGCCCTCATTGAGCGCACCGATTGGATCGGCTGGAGGGAGCATTTATACAAGCGCCGAGCGGCGATCGCGAGGCTGCCGACCTACAGCGACTGCGCGATTCAGCACCCAAGGGGGGTGGAGGGCTTCGATCCGGTAAGGATGCAGGTTTCCGCAACGATCCGCTATACGCAGGATGAGACCTGGCTGCTCGTGAAGGGAGAGGGGACACGGCTGACTCCCCCAAGCGTCCAATTCCCGAGGTTGGCAAAGAGACTCGCTTACGGCGACTTGCGTGTCCACTTCATGGGTGCTGCACACTGCAAGGGCTGCAAGGGGACGCAGGACGCAGCGGACGGAGCCCCGCGCCTGGGATCGGCGGAAGCGTGGCGCCGACTTGGTACGGCCCATCACATCTCGACCGTGGTCCGGTCAATCCGCGCTCTTGGCCGTACCTAAGATGCGCGCGCACCTCGGCTGCGATCTCCTCCGGCTGGAAGCACTCGCACACGCGTTCCCAAAGATACCTGCGCGGCCTGCCCCGCACGCCGCGCGCCGCGCCCCTGCGCTCCAGCATCTGAAGCGCATGGTCGGCCCAAAGCAGCTCGACCAGCGCGCGGATATCCCGCTCCGGGCTAAGAGATGGCACCTGCAGCTCGTCCAAACGCAGGCTGAGACCAACCCGGGAGGCCCGCAAGACGCCCCACCAGCTGGGAACGAGGCGTAAAGCGCGCTCGGCCAGTCGTTCCCCTACAACGAGCGTGATCTCGTCGAAGATCCTGTTGTACCAAGCAGACTGCGACTGCAGGCGGCGCAGACTGTCGCGGTCGGACTTGATCTCGAAGCCGTGCAGCGTGCGACCGACCAAGGCGAGGTCGATCCTCGCTCGCCCCCGGCAAAGCCCCAATTCTTCAATAAGCACGGCGCTTGCGTCGTGGTGCCTGCGGCCGGGCAGCCACGTCCGCAGTTCTGTGCGGATTGCCGCATCGCCAGCCGCGCCACTTGCGGCCGCGGTGAAGCCTGCCACTGAGGCGGGGGCCGTCACCTTGTGCCGCCCGGCTCAGGTAAGCGTGCGGGCATCGAAACCAGCCCTCCGGTCAGCCCCGCGGCCTGCGGCGGCGGTCCAGCCAGAATCTGCGGCAGCCCCTCCCTTTCCAGAAGCGCCGAGAGTCCCTCCGTCAAGAGCTCACGCATGCTCGGCTTGCGACGCCCGGTCTGAACGTACCGCCTCTGGAGCTCTATGATTGCGAGGTCGACCGCCGGGCCCTTGTCGAAGGTGCTTCTTGTGAGGCCCCGGTCCCTGAACCGCCTCCGTCCCTTGGCCACGACCCTGTATAAGCGCAATGCCGCCAAGATGTCAATATGTATTTAAGCCACAAAACAGTAAGAAATGTAGATTCAATATCTTACCTTGTGGTCTTTGCGTCGGCGGACGGGCTCTGGCGACGCTCACTGGAGACGAGTCCGCCGCGCCGGCAGGCTGAGCAGGTTCGCGAAGATTCGGTAGGCCCCCGGCACGCCCTGGTCGAGCTGGCGGTAGAGGGCGATGCCCGCGTAGACGTACACGCCCTTGCCGTAAGGCGCGTACAGCAGGCCGCCCTTCTGCGGGTCCTGCCGGGGATCGTGCATCTCGAGCAGCGGCAGGTAGTGCGCGTCCCAGCTCAGCATGAAGCCGTGGCCGCGCTCCTCGAACCAGTTGGCGAAGTCGGCTGCGGTGATCTTGTTCGGCCAGCTCAGCACCGGATTGTCCGGCTGCAGGATCCGGACCGGGTCGGTCTCGTCCGAGATGGTCGCGCCGTTGCCGCCCAGGTTGTAGGGATAGGGCCCGTAGTCGTGGTTGAACTGCGAGGTTTCGTACTGTACGATCAGCACGCCGCCGTGGCGCACGTAGTCGAGCAGCCGGCCGTTCTCCTGGCGCAGATCGGCGCGCGCGGCGTAGGCGCGGATGCCGAGTACGATCGCGCTGTAGGCGCTCAAATCGGCGCTGGCCAGCGTGCCCGGCGCCAGCAGGTGCACCGTCACGCCCAAATTGCGCAGGTCCTGCGGTACGTTGTCGCCGGTGCCGGCGATGTAGGCGACGTTCAAGCCGGGCGCGATCTTCACCGCCACGCCGCGCGTCTCGTAGATCGCGGCGCGATACAGGTTGTAGGGCCGCAGGCCGGCGTAGCCGGCGGTGTGGTAGCCCTCCTCGTAGGTCTTGCCGGCGTAACTCGCCACCGCGGTGATCGTGTAGCGCCGCGGCGCCAGCTTCGCGGGCGTGACCGCGAAGCGCAGCGGCTGGTCCTCGCCGTTGTGCTGCAGATCGAAGCGCGCCTCCTGCGGCGACGCCGTCCAGCCGGCCGGCAACCGCAGCCGCACGCTGCCCCGCGCCCGGCCGGGTACGTTGCTGTGGATGGTCACCGTTAGCGCGGCCTGTTTCGCATCCAGCGGGATGATGCCGTGTTCCGGCTCGACCGCGACCGAGATCGCTGGCGCCACCATCAGCGGGTTCTCCACGATCCCCGACGCCTCGGTGCGCTCCACCGTTTGCACCACCTGCCCGAGCGCGATCGTCACGCCGTCGTAGCGCGCCTTCGCCCACGCCGTCAGCGGGTAGGGCGAGGTCGGCAGCCCGGCGTAGCGCGGGTCGTCGATGTGGTACACCGACTGCTCCACGTTCCGGCGCGAGTAGTAGGGCCGCGTATAGGCGGCGTAGTCCGGCACCGTCACCGGGATGCGCTCGTTATCGCTCGCCGCCGGCAGCGCGGTTGTCCAGGCCGCCTGGCCGTGCGGCGTGCGCAGCGTTACCGATGCCAGCCTCACCGCCGCGCCGGTGGGGCTGGCGAAGTGCGTCTCGACCGCCAGATGCTGGCCCGGAATCGCGATCGGCACCGTCGTTGCCGGACCGCCGCGCCCGCCCCGGCCCGCTCCGGCCAGGCGCGCCGTGAACTGCAGGCCCAGCGCCTCCGCCAGCGCGTCGTTGAACTGCGCCTGCTTCACGTCGAGCTCATGCCGGATGTCGTAC
>JAKAPV010000224.1 GCA_021806845.1 Bacillota bacterium
CAGGGCCGGCGAAGCCCCGTCCGGCGCGAGCGGGCTCGACAGCCTGCGCCACATGGGGCGCGGCATCGCGAACCCTCTGCTCCTCTGGCCGTTCGTCGGCATGTTCCTGGTCGCGGTGACCTACAGCCAGATCGAGTCGTCGCTGCCGCAGTACCTCGGCCTCCATTACGCGAACGGTGCCCACCTCTTCGCCTACATGATCTCGGCGAACGCCATCACGGTCGTCTGCCTGCAGCCATTTCTCAGCCGCTGGCAGGAGGGAAGGCCGCTCGCGCTCGGCTTCATCGGCGGCGCGGCGATCTACGCTGTCGCCAATGCGGCCTTCATCCTCGCGGGTGCGCCGATCGCCTGGATCGGCGTGAACGTCGTCTTCACGGTCGGCGAGATGCTGCTCTCGCCGGTGCAGCAGGCGATCATAGCGATGTACGCGCCAAGGGACCAGCGCGCGACGTACTTCACGCTGCAGAACATCATGTGGGGACTCGCTTCGGCGGTCGGGCCCTTCCTCGGCGGACTCGCGATGGGCGACGGCAAGGTCGCCCTCTTCGGTGGGATGGCGCTCGTGGACTTCCTGGCGACGGCCGTGTTCGCGGCTTCGCTGGGACGGGGCAGGCGAGAGCCCGAGATCGCGCCCGGGGCATAACCTCTGCGGTCGAAACCTGCGCTTTCGTGGCACCGCGGCAAACGAAGAGTTCAGGGCGCCAAAACCCAATTGAGGCCAACCATGCCGCAGAGCAGGAGGTGGTTTGGCAGGTTGGCAGAATATTCTTTCATTGGCAACTGAACGAACGGGAGGGATCACATGGCCAGGATACAGCTGACCGCCGCGGTGGCGACACTGGGAGCGGTCGCACTGCTCAGCGCGACGGTTGCGTTCGCCGCGAAGCCGGCCGGCAGCCAGCCGCTCGCGGGGAACACCGCGACGAATCTTCTGCAGCAGTCCCAGTCGCACGGCGCCGCGACGGCGACGGCGCAGGTCCAATTGCTGGTCGGTCTCAATTTCACCCCCCAGGGCGGCATGCCCAGCCTCTCGAAGTACATCCTCGACACCGTCACACCCCATAACCAGTACTATCGCAAGTACCTGACGCCCGCAGAGTTCAATGCCGACTATCTCCCCCCCCAGGGCGCGATCGCGGCCCTCGAGCAATACCTGCAGGGCTACGGGCTCTCTGCAAGCCAGACGCAGCAGGTGAACGGGACGAGCTACACCGCGAACGACTACCTCTACGTGTCTGGGCAGGTCGGACAGGTGGAGCAGGCGTTCTCCGTGCCGATCAACGCCTATACCTTCAAGGGCCGCTCCTTCCTCGCGAACCCGCAGGATCCCCAGCTACCGACGAACTACGGGGGATATGACCTGCAGACGATGGTCTCCGGCATCTCCGGGATGCTGACGCTGAGCGCCCTGCACACGATGAACGTCAACGCCGCGCAGACCGGGCTCGCCGTCGGCCAGGGCCTCTGCGCGGTCGGCGGCTACGCCAACTGCTCCGCGCCGACCGGGCTCTCGCCGCAGGACACGCAGAACATCTACGACGCGAACATGCCGAACGTCACGGGCTCCGGCGAGACGATCGCGATTGCGACCCTCGCGCCGTTCCTCACGCAGGACCCGCCGGCGTTCTGGAAGTACTACGGCATAAAGCGCACCGGCAGCCTGACGGAGATCGGGGTCGACCAGCTGATCGGGCTAGGCGGCGCCTCCGGAGCCGGGCAGGGCGGCTCCGAGACGTCCCTCGACGTCGAGCAGTCCGGTTCGATGGCCCCGGGCGCGAACATCGAGGTGTACGTCGCGCCGAACACCAACAACGGCTTCGTCGACGTCTTCAACGCCGTCGTGAACGGCTTCGGCGGCACTGTGCCGACCGTCAGCTCCGTCTCCTGGGGCGAGGCGGAGCAGTTCACGACGCCCGGATACGCGCGCCTCATCGACCAGCAGTTCGAGCAGGGCGCGGCCGAGGGCATCTCGATGTTTGACGCGTCCGGCGACTACGGCGCCTACGACGCCTACCCCACCTACGGGCAGAAGGGCCTCGCGGTCGACGTCCCGGGCGACGGAGCCTACGTCACGGCGGTCGGCGGCACGACGCTCGGCGCCAGCCAGACGCAGGGCGTGAGCGGCATCCCGCAGCCCTCGCAGCTCTCCTGCATGCCCAGCGCGGAGCAGGCCTGGGGCTGGGACTACCTCGTGCCGTGCTACCAGGCGTTCGGCCTGCAGAACACGCAGCGTTCCACGGCCGCGTTCTACCCGATCGGGTCGGGCGGCGGCTACAGCCTCTACACGCCCGCGCCGTCCTGGCAGGCAACATACGGCGGCCAGCTCGCAGGCCAGACCGGCAAGGGGATCCCTGACGTCTCACTGAACGCCGACCCCTTCACCGGCTACTCGATCTACGACAGCTCCTCCGTGGAGACGACCGCGAGCGCCCCCTGGACCGACGGCTGGGGAGGTACCTCCTTCGCCTCGCCGAACTGGGCGGGCATCGCGGCCCTGATGGACCAGGTCAACGGAGGGCCGCTCGGGTTCCTGCCCCCACAGCTCTACACGCTTGCGCCGGGAACCGGCATGCGCGACATCACGACCGGCGACAACTGGTACTACTCCGCCGGCACCGGCTGGGACGCCGCGACGGGCCTCGGCGTCCCGGACGTCGCACAGCTCGCGAAGACCCTCGCCAGCCACTGAACAGAGCGGGGAGCCGTCCTCAGTGAGGGCGGCTCCCTTCGCGTCTTCGGGAGGCGGGTCAAGGTGTCGGGCGAATGCTTGCCGCGAATTCCTCGAGGGTCTGAACGCTCACATTGGCGAGGAGGTCGACCTGTACGGGCCGCGTTACGCGCTCGCCCCGCGAAACGAAGGTGGATTCGCTGCCTGTCATGAAGGCCATCGCGCGCGCGGGTTTCCCGCCGACCAACGCGGTGCCCGCGAGCAGGGAGCGTCCCTTATAGCGGATGCGCGCCGTCACGCCGAAGCCTTCCGCCGGGAAGCTTTCGTCGGGGACCTCCATGACGAAGATGCCGGGCGCCCGGCTCTGCTTGGCATGGCAGGTGTACTGCAACTGCCAAAAGGGCATCCCCTGGTTGGCCGGCAAAATCGCTGACGGGGCCGGTAGCGGCTTCGCCGCGGCGGGCAGATACAGAACAGAAGTGCAGACGAAGCCGGCAAGATGCGGGTAGAGGAGCGGGACGCCGGCGGGCAGGCTGGACATCTGCTTGCCCTGTGTGTAGATCTTCGGCCCGGGCGCCTGCGCCGCGGTTCCGCATCCGGAGAGCATCAGCATCGCAAGCATCGGCAGCCCGAACACGGCGGGATGCAAGCGCACCGCAGGCACCTCCTGCAAAACTCGGTCGTGGAGTGCTTCGCCTCCAACCGACCAGATCCTGTCAGGCGGTCCTTGCCCTGGCTACGGTCAGTGCGCGGTACGCGGGCGCGGCCGCGGCGGCCGCCCTTCCGCGGGATTGCGCCCCTTGAACACGCGGAAGAGGAGATAAAGCGAGGGGGCGAGCAGCACCGCGCCGATCGGAACGGTGTAGAGAACCTGGATGAGCGCCGGACGCGGCGCCGCGCTGCCTGCGACGGAAAAGTCGGGGTAGACGACATAGGGCCACTGCGCGAAGCCCCATCCCCAGAGTACAGCGATGCCGGAGACGGCGGAGAGCACGCGTCCCACTTCGAAGCTGCGCCGGTAAACGGAGACGATCGACCAGAGGAGGAGCAGGAAGCCGCCTGCGATCAGGGGGGCGGCCGAGGGACTCGAGAGCCGCGCGAAGAGGCGGGGCGCGCCTTGCGCCATGAGCGGAAGATCGGCGACGGCGAGCAGCAGGAGCGCGATGCCGGCCCAGATCGCCCGGCTGCGAAAGTCCTCACGCAGGCTCCCCTGCGTCTCGATCGTCAGGTAGACGGCCGCGAGGTAGGCGGAGAGCGCCAGCGTCAGAAGGCCCGTCGCCACTGCGAACGGAGTGAACCAGGTCGCGAGCGGCGGCGCCGTCACCGCGTTCCCCGCGGCGCGTATGCCGCCTCCGGAGACCGCGGCGAGCGCTGCGCCGAGCAGGATCGGCGTCACCGTGCTGGCCGCGCCGAACGCCGCCCCGAAGGTCCGCTGCAGGGGGGCGCGCGGGCCGGCCTGCGCGCCGTGCGCGCGGAAGACGAAGGAGGCGCCGCGCAGGATCACGCCGAGCAGCACGAGGTGAAGCGGCAGGAAGAGCGCGATCACGACCGCGACGAAGGCGGGAGTGAACGCCGTGAATAGGAGGACGAGGAGGAAGATCAGCCAGACGTGGTTCGCCTCCCAGACCGGGCCCATGGCGCGGGAGATGGCGGAGCGCTGCGCCTTCGCGCGAGGTCCCGACGCGAGGAGGTCCCAGACGCCGCCGCCGAAGTCCGCCCCGCCGAGGAGCGCGTAGGCCGTGAGCACGACGAGTGCCAGGATCGCTGCGATGTCGGCCGGAGAGAGTCTGTTCATGCCGCCTTCACCACCTTCAGGCCGTGCTCGACGTGGCGCAGCAGCCAGACGACCGTCGCGCCGAGGAGCGCGTAGAGGACGACGAAGCCCGCGAAGTAGACGGGCAGCCCCTGCGCCGGCGTGACGGCGTCAGCCGTGCGCTGCGCGCCGTAGATGATCCAGGGCTGGCGGCCCACCTCCGTCACGGCCCAGCCGGTCTCGAGCGCGAGAAAGGCGAGCGGGCCGCTCGCGACGAGCGCCCAGAGGAGCGGGCGCGGCAGGCGGCCGCGACGCGCCCCGAGCCAGTACCAGAGCGCGATCAGAACGAGCGCCGCGCCCGACCCGACCATCAGCTGGAAGGAGACGTGGGTCATCTGGACGTCGGGCCAGAGCGCCTTCGGCACGGCGTCCAGGCCCTGTACGGCCGCGGCGGCGGAGCCGTACGCAAGCCAGCTGAGGCCGCCCGGGATCTCGAGCGCTCCGACGACCGTGCGCTGCTGCGGCAGCGGCCAGCCGCCGATGCGCAGCGGCGCGCCAGTTTAGATCGGAA
>JAKAPV010000225.1 GCA_021806845.1 Bacillota bacterium
CCCAGCATGTCAGATTGTGCATGTCCAGATGCACTGTGCGCGGCAAGCGCGCGTCAGAGTTCCTTGCTGTTGCAGACGGTGTCAGGGGGATAACGCATGGCAGACCAACACGCCACCCCGACTCTCGGGCTCGGCGCAACGATCGCGATGGGAGTCGGCGGCACGATAGGTGGCGGCATCTTCAGCCTAATCGGTGTGGCCGTGGAGCAAGCGGGCCCCGGCGCGCTGCTGTCCTTCGTGTTCGCGTTCGGCGCGGCGCTGCTCCTCGCGGTTTGTCACGCCGACCTGAGCGGACGCTTTCCGCGTACCGGCGGCGGCTACGCTATCGCGCGGGCCGTCCTCGGTCCTGGGGCAGGTTTTCTCATGGGTTGGGGCTACTGGGGTGCTTACGTAATGGCAAGTGGGTACACCACGCTCGGGTTCGGCAACTACCTGTCCGCTTTGACCGGATGGCCTCCGGTACCGGCCGCGGTGGCCATGGTGCTCGTGCTGACAGGGATCAATCTCTTCGGAATCCGCGTAAGCACTCGCCTTCTAACGGTGCTTGTCATGGTAGAGGTCGCAGTCCTGGTCGCGGTGGCGGCCGCAGGCCTCGGCCATCTGCATGGGGGGGCAACACTCCTCGCATTGCCCGAAGGCTGGGCGGGTGTGTTCACGGCTGCTGTTCCTGCGTTCCTGGCGTTTGGCGGCTTCGACCAGATCGCCGTCGTCGCGGGGAGCGTCCGCAGGCCCCAACACACTCTGCCGCGCGCCATCTTCGGCGCACTGTCGATCGTCCTCGTGCTGTACCTGGGCCTTCTCGTCGGCGCACTTGGCGCTTTGCCGTGGCGCTTGCTGGCATCAGATCAGGCGCCGCTTGTTGCCGTCGCGACGAGCGTCCTCGGCACGTGGGGCGCTAGCCTCATAGCGGTGACAGCGCTGGTGACAACGATGGCGACGACCAACGCTCTGGTGCTTGTCACGTCGCGGGTCTGGTGGGCAATGTCCGCTGATGGCCATCTGCCGCCCGCGTTCGCTCGCCGATCCGCTACGACGGACACGCCCGTTTGGTCCGTCGTCTTCGGCGGGCTCTGCATGATACTTGTGGCATGGATCGGGAATCTCACGATCATTGCTGCGGCGGCGGGCTTTATGTACACGGCGACGTTCGGCTGGATGCTGGCGGCATGGGTTCGAGCGCGCCGCCGCTATCGCGTGGCTGGAGAATTTGAGTTCAAGGGATACCGGTGGGTGCTCGCCCCGGCGGTGGCGTCCCTGCTCTTCATCCTGAGTCAGACCGGCTTTCAGGCGATCGCTGTGGGCGTCGCCTGGCTGAGCCTAGGCGCCATCTTCTACGCTGCGTACGGGAGACGGCACGGATGGTCGGCGATCCAGACTCCGCCAAGTTCGTAGAGGCTCCAAGGTCCTAGACGCGCGATTGCCGCGGAATCCAGCTGCCTGGAGACTGCGAGGGGAGAGGAGGCCGGCCAGGCCGTGCACCGCTCAGGACGCGGCCGACTCGACCCTGTGGGGCATGAAGATCAGCACGAGGAGCGAGAGGACCGCGAGCACGAACGCGAGGACGAAGACGCCGTGCAGGCCGAGTGAGAGCGCGTCCCGCACGCCCGCGGCGTGCACCGCGGTCGTGGCCCCCTGGAGCAGCCGGCTGATCGCTTCCGGGCCGCCTGGCACGCGGTGGACGAGCGAGGCGTTGAGGAGCGCGCCCATCACGCCGACGAACACGCTGGAACCGAGCATGCGGGCGAAGAGGTTGCTGCCGGTCGCGGCGCCGCGCAGCTTCCACCCGACCACCTCCTGGATCAGTACGATCGCGGTGGTGGTGATGAAGCCAAGGCCGAGTCCGACGAGGAACGTGCGCGGCGCGATGTCCCAGATCGGGGTTCGGGTGCCGAGGTTGAGCAGCGTGAAACAGCCGAGGGTGGCGGCGATCCCTCCGATCACGGCCGTCACTTTCGCGCCGACGCGCAGGATCATGCGGCCGGAGATCGTCGAGGCGAGCGGCCACCCGATCGACATGGCGGTGACCACGAGGCCGGCCTCCGTCGGGGTGCCGTTCAGCACGCCCTGCACGAAGGTCGGGATGTACCCCGTAAGGCCGATCGTGAGTCCGCCGGCGAGCAGCGTGCCGAGGTTGCCGACCGCGACGACGGGGATGCGCTGCAGCGAGAGCGAGAAGATCGGTTGCTGTGCGCGGCCCTCCTGCCAGAGGAACAGGATGAGGCCGACGGCCGCGACGCCGAAGCAAGCGATGTCCGGCGCGGACGAGAAGCCCCACACCGGGCCCTGCAGGAGTCCGAGGATGAGGCTCGAGACCCAGACGAGCAGCAGCACCGAGCCGGGCACGTCAAGGCGCTGGCGGTGGCGCTCGCGGCCCTGCGCCTCATGGAAGTAGGTCAGCAGGAGGATGAGCGCGATGACCGTGATCGGTACGTTGACGTAAAAGACGAGGCGCCACGAGAGCGTCACCAGAAGTCCGCCGAGCAGCGGCCCAAGGACGGCCGAGATGGCCCAGACCGAACTGAAGAGCCCTTGCATGCGCGCGCGCTGCTCGAGCGTGTAGAGGTCGCCTACGATCGTCTGTGCGACCGGCATGAGGCCTCCCGCGCCGATGCCCTGCAGCGCGCGGAAGACGATGAGGGCCGTCATGCTGGTGCTGAGCCCGCACAGCGCCGAGCCGCCCATGAAGATCAGGATCGAGACCGCCAGCGTGATCTTGCGCCCGTGCATGTCGGCGAGGCGGCCGTAGATCGGGATGACGGCCGTCTGTGTCAGAAGGTAGAGCGAAAAGACCCAGCTGAACTGGGAGAAGCCGCCGAGGTCGCCGACGATCGTGGGGAGCGCAGTCGACACGATCGTGGAGTCCACGGCGCCGAGTCCCATCGAAAGGATCAGGGCGAGCACGACGAGATTGCGGGCGCGCCGGCTCTGGGCTTCCTGCGCGGAAGTGCTTGATTGCATGGAAAATATAGTAGCACAGCGAAGGAGCGGATGGCCCCGCTTCTTCGCCGCGCCGTCGGATCCCCGGATCAGCTTCCGCTCTTGCCGATTTCGGTCAGGGACGCGAGCGTGCCCGCTAGGCCCGCGAGGTTGTTCGGCAGCAGGATCTTGGTCGCCTGACCGTTCGCCACACGCTCCAGCGTCTCAAGCGCGCGCACCGTTAGCACCGCGTCGCGCGCGTCCGCGCCGCCTGCGGCGAGGTATGCCCCGTAGACCTGGGCGATGGCCTTCGCCTGGGCGTTCGCCACGTTGAGAATGGCCTGCGCTTCGCCCTCCGCCTCGGCGATGGCGGCGGCGCGCGCGCCTTCGGCGGCGAGGATCGCCGACTGCTTCTCGCCCTCAGCGCGGTTGATCGACGCGTGACGCTGCGAGTCCGCGATCTTCTGCTGTTCCATCGCTGCCTTCATCTCGTTGGGCAGCTGGAAGTCGCGAATGGCCACCTGCTCCACCCTGAAGCCCCAGCCGGCCGTCTTCTGGTCGAGCTCGTGGCGAAGCTCCGCGTCGATCTTGTCGCGCGCGGCCATCGCCTCCGAGAGGTGCATCTCGGCGATGACCCGGCGGATCGTGCTGAACATGATCGCCTGCACCGTCTCGACGGGGTTCGAGATCTCGAACAGGAACGCCCGCGGGTCCATGACGCGGTAGACGAAATAGGCGTCGATCACGGGCGAGACGTTGTCCGCGGTCAGCACCGGAGACGCGGGCAGCTGGACGGTCTGCGAGCGCGTCGAGACGCGTCGCATCTGCTCGACGATCGGGATGATGAAGGCGATGCCTGGTTGTACGGGACGGTTGTAGCTTCCGAAGCGCACGACGACGCCCATGGTTCCCTGCTGCACGATGCGCAGGCCGAAGAGGATAAGAAGGATGACGATCACTACGATCCAGCCGAAGGTGCTCACGGGACAGCCCCTCTTTCGAGGCGAGTCGCGCCTTGGCGCGCCTCCCGTGGTTTCGACACGCGGGACCGCAGTTCCCCCCGCCGCAGCGCCTGAAAGGAAAAAAGTGGACAGGGCGCGACGCCGGTGCGGCGCCTCGCCCTGGACTAGGAATGGCTGCCCCGAGGCGCGCTCGCTAGTGCAAGCGCCGCTCCTGCGGCTGCTCGCGAAAGACCGGCGGAGCATCCAGCAGCCCGTCGCGCGCCGCGGGCAATTCGCGCTCCGGCTGCTGCTCCTGCCGCCGCGGTCCGTAGGGCCCGCGGCAGCCCGTGAGCTGAGAGACCTCCTGCGTCAGGGCGATCATGTCCTCACGTCCGACCGCGGCGATCGACGACTTGCCGAGCGCGCGCAGGCCGAACTTCAGTTCCTCGACGCTGGAACTCAGGTAGTCGCCGGCGCGCTCCGCCGCCGCCTCCACCGAGAAGCGCTTCGTGCGTGACCCGGTTTCCAGAAAGAGGCTGTAGGGCGGCTCCCACGGCAGGGCCTGCATTGCCTGGTCCGATACGATCGCCAGCATCAGGGGCGTTCCGATGTAACAGGCATCCGCGCCGAGCGCCATCGCCTTCAGGCAGATTCCCGGGGAGTGCAGCCCGCCCGCCGCGATCAGCGTCACGCCGTGGCGCGACGCGATGGTGATGATCGAATGGTCGAAACGGAACAAGGACCGCCGTGTTCCCGTCACCGAGGACCTGGCCGGGCTGCTTGGCCGCTTCGATCACCTGGCGGACCTGCGGCGGCCAGAGCGGGAATGGTTCTTCGAGGACCACCATGGCCGCCAGTACTCCCCGGCCTGGCTCATCGCCGGCTACCACCTCTGCTGCGAGCGGGCGGGCGGGATCGCGCCCGGCTCAACCCCCTACGCGCTGCGTCACAATTACGCCACCCGCACCCTGATGCGCTGGGTCGAAGAGGGCAGGGACATCGAGGCCTGGCTGCCCTACCTCTCTGCCTACATGGGACACGAGAAGTACTCCTCGACCGCGTGGTATGTCCACCTGCTGCCCGGGCGCCTCGCCGCGACCGGGCTGACCTCTGCGACCGGCATCATCCCG
>JAKAPV010000226.1 GCA_021806845.1 Bacillota bacterium
ACCGCCGCGGGTGTGGTATTCTTCGACTGGATCCGGGCGGAGATGCGCCGCGAGCGCGAGACCACCCTGACCGTCTATTCCTCGTCCTCTGCGGAGCCGGTGCGCGTCGTGCGCCAGCCCGGCCCCGCCAAGGATCCCATTCCACACCGGGAGTTGTCCTGACATGGCGAATCCGATGCCGATCGAGGCAAAAGCGGCCGCGCACGTCGAAACCGCCAGTCTTGGCGATTACGTGCAGCTCCTGAAGCCCCGGATCATCCTGCTGCTCGTCATCACGGCCTACTGCGCGATGGTCGTCGCAGCGCACGGACTGCCTCCCTTCTTCCTCTCCCTCTACGCGATGCTCGGACTCGCGCTGTCCGCTGGCGGCGCGCACGCGGTGAACATGTGGTACGACCGGGACATCGATGCCCTCATGGCGCGCACGCAAGACCGGCCCGTGCCGCAGGGCAGGGTGCCCGCGACCCGTTCGCTGGCTATTGGCATCGCGCTGATGGCGATCTCGTTCGTGCTGCTGCTCGTCACGGTGAACCTGCTCACGGCACTGCTCGCCCTGGGCGGCTTCCTCTACTACGTCCTCATCTACACGATGTGGCTCAAGCGCTCGACGCCGCAGAACATCGTGATCGGAGGGGGCGCCGGAGCGTTCCCGCCGCTGATCGGCTGGGCGGCCGTCACGGGACAAGTCGGACTCGCCGCCGTGCTGATGTTCCTGATCATCTTCCTCTGGACGCCGCCGCACTTCTGGGCACTGGCGCTCTACCGCCAGGAAGACTACCGCCGCGCCGGCGTGCCCATGATGCCCGTCGTCCGCGGCGAGCGGTCGACGAAGCTGCAGATGATCTCCTATGCGGCCCTGCTGCTGATCGCGTCCGCGGCGCTCTACTTCACCGGCGTCGTAGGCGCCTTTTACTTCGCCGTGGCCATCGCGCTGTCGGTCGGCTTCCTCGCGCTGACGCTCTTGCTGCTTTCAGAGCGCGCGCCGGAGACCAAGCTCGCGAAGCGCACCTTCGGCTATTCCCTGCTGTACCTCACCGTGCTGTTCGCCGCCATGGTGTTGAACGTGCGGGCGTTCTAGAGTTAACTCTGTACAAGGGACATCCCCGAGGAGGGCCTGGGTTGCCACTCGCGTATTTGAACGAAGCGTTCATGCTGTCAAGCGCCGTTTGCGTCGCCCTCGGCTGGTACAACATCCGCCGGGGGCGACGGGCCGTCCACCGACGCTACATGCTCACGGGAGCCTACCTCGCGGCCGCGTTCTTCGTCAGCTACGCGCTGCACACGGTGTTCGTCGGCGACACGAGCTTCGGCGGCCCAGCCGCTTGGAACATTCCCTACCTGACCTTCCTGCAGATCCATACCATTTTGGCGACTGTCGCCGCCGTACTCGGCATCTTCACGCTCACGTACGCGTTGCGGGAAAACTTCAGCAAGCACCGGAAGATCGCGCCCTGGACGGCTGTCTCCTGGTTCGTCGCGGCCGGCATGGGACTCGGCGTCTTCCTGATGCTCTACGTCGTCTTCCCGCCAGGACCGACGACGAACATGATCCGCGCGATCCTTGGGCACTGAGATGCCAAAGGCAGGACCAACCAGAGGACTTTTGCTGCTTGCGCGGCTGACGAACATCGTCATGTTCGTCGTGCTGATCGTCGGCTTCCTCGTCACGGAGACAGGGTCCGCCCAGGGCTGCGGGCGGCACTGGCCGCTCTGCGACGGCAAGTTCACCCCGCCTTTCGACCTACACGGTTTCGTCGAATACGGTCACCGCAGCGTCTCCGCCGTCGCCGGCCTGCTGGTCATCTGGCTCGCCATCTGGGCATGGCGGGCGCTCCGGAGCGCGCCGGAGGTGAAGGTGCTGGCGATCCTGATGGTGCTCTTCACCTACATCCAGGCCTTCCTGGGCGCGGAAGCGGTGCTCTTCCCCACTTCGCCCTTCATCCTCGCGACACACTTCGGCATATCGCTCATCGCGTTCGCCGCGACGCTGCTTCTGGACGTGCGGCTGCACCAGGCCGCCCAGCGCGCGCCGGACGGCTCCGTAGGCTGGACATGGCGCCTGCGCCCCGCCCCGCCCCGTCTGCGGTGGCTCGTCTGGCTCACCGGCATCTACACCGTCGGCCTCGTCTACCTGGGCGCACTCGTCTCGCACACCTACACGGGGCTGATGTGCGGCGGCTGGCCGCTCTGCCGCGGCTCGGTATTGCCGCCGCTCACGGGCGAACTCTGGATCCCCTACCTGCACCGCATCGGTGCCCTCGTCGCGATGCTGCTCGTCCTCTGGATCTACCTCTGGGCAAGGCGCGTTCAGGAGCGTCCCGACCTGCGCGGCGGCGCCCTCTGGAGCCTCGTCCTGATCCTTGCGCAGGCCGTCTCCGGCTGGTATCTGGTCGAGAGCCGCACCGCGCTCGGGGCGATCATGATCCACATCACCCTCATGACGGTGCTCTTCGGCGTCCTCTCCTACCTGGCACTGCAGGTATCGCCAACAGCCCGCGCAGACAGTCCGGCGTAGAAGTCGGCAGGATTCGCGCGCGGCGCGGCAAATGTTTCCGCCAGACGTTTTAGGGAGGGCTCTGCGACGCCGGACATCGCCTTTCTGCCGGGTCGGGCTGAAGATTTGCGGGACCTCAACGCGGCGCTCTCTGAACTGCTTGGCGCCAAAGTGCAAATGCGCGAACTCCAGCGCGGCGTTCCGGCGCTCCCCCATGCCTCGCAGTTCATCACGGCCCCCGAGGAGCCGGAGGTCGGGGTCCTGATCACGACGCACGACTCTTCGGTCGCGTGCCTCCTGCTGATGATGCGCCCAGGAGATGCGCGGCGCATCGGGCGGCTGCTCGGCGAGGGCGATGCAACCTCCGAACGCGTGCTCGACGATTGCCGCGAGGTCGCGATGATCATCGCGGGCCGCTATCTGGCCGTCCTCGAGCGCTTCCTCGCGCCTTCGGGCGTGCCGGCGCCGCCCGTCGCGACGGTAGACATGCAGGCGGCCATCGTGGAATCGATCGTGGCACAGGCGGGCGCGTCCGCAACCGCGAGCCTCTTCGAGATCACCGTCGCCGACGAGAGTCCCTTGTCGATGCACCTCCTGGTCTTCGCCTGATTGCTGACGACCGACTCCAGTCCGCCCATGCGGCGGGCTATCTTCTTTGCTCGGCCGGCGCGGCAGGGTTTCGCCCGCCCGAGCCAGAACCCCGAGGCCAGTAGGCGGGAAGCGAGGTGGGCCCGGATGCGGGAATTGTACGTGGTGCGGCACGGCGAGAGCATGGCGAACATCGAGCGCCGCTTCGACGCGACACCGCCGGGTGCGCCTCTCACGGAGCTCGGGCTGCGGCAGGCGGAGCGCGTCGCCGTGTGGCTCGCCGAACAAGGCGCGAGGCCGTCGGCGGTTTACGCGAGCCCGTTCCTGCGCACGCAGCAGACGGCACGTCCCTTCGCCTTGGCCGCGGGCGCGCGCATCGAGATCTGCGAGGAACTTTGCGAGGTCCGCGTCGGCCTCTGGGACGGGCGCAGTTCTCTCACCATGACCGACGACGCGCACTACCTGCGCTGGCGCGACCAGCCGGAAATCGCGCCGCCGGGCGGCGAGACGCTGGCAGACGTCTTCGAACGGGTCTCAGGGCTGATCGGCCGGCTCCTTGCCTCCTCGCCGCAAGGAGAGCCGATCGTGCTCTTCACCCACCAGCACGCGCTGCGCGCCATCCTCTCTGACCTCGGCAGGCTGCGCGGCGACGACGGTACGCTCGTCTCCGCCCCGAACTGCGCGATTCTGCACTTGCGCGCCACGGACGGAGGACTGCGGCTTCTGGCGCTCGACCGCTCGATCAGCGCAGAGACCGCGGACGGCGGACGTGCCGCGGTCTGAGGTCCGCTCCCTGCCGCGCGGCTGCACGCCGTCCCCGGATCTGACGGCTGAGCTGCGCGCGATCTACCGCCGCCTGACGGGCGAGGAGTGCCTCGTCGAAGTCTACCTCAGTGCGCGCATGGCGACGCGCACTGCAGGGCTCTATCGCAAGATGCCGTCCGGCCACCAGATCGTGCTCAGCCAGCGCTACCTGCAGCTCGCCAGCCAGCAGCAGGCGGAAGACCTGATGCGCCACGAACTCGCCCACTACCACCTCGCGGTGACCAGGCGCCCCGGCGCGGGTCACGGCGCCCCCTTTCGGGCGCTCATGCGCGCGTGGTCCTTCTCGCTCTTCCCTGATCGCGAGATCCTGCGCTCCATCGCGCGTCAGACCTCCCGCCTGCGCCATCTCTATCTGTGTCCGGCCGGACACGAACACTGGCTTGCACGCCACCCGCGGCGCAGGGCGCTCTCGTGCGCGCTCTGCTCGCCGCGCTACGACCGGCGCCATCGACTGAGCTACAGCGGCGTTAGCGAACGCCAAGCAGGAGCGGACCCCATCTAGGGAACTTTCGATGTGGGGGTGCGGAGTTGGGAAAGCAGCAGCATCCGACCCGGCCCGTGGAGGGAAAGGTCTCGTTGCGCGAGATCGATCCCGGATACACGGGAGACCTTTCGGAGGAAGCCGCGAAGGAGGAACTCGCGAAGGACGTCGCGCGGCTCTCGGAGCTGCACGACCTCCTCTATGCGAGTCGCGAAAGGGCGCTGCTCGTGGTGCTTCAGGGCATGGACACGAGCGGCAAGGACGGGACGATCCGGCACGTCATGCAGGGTCTTTCGCCGCAGGGTACCGTCGTCAGCTCATTCAAGCAGCCGTCTGCGGAGGAACTTATGCACGACTTCCTCTGGCGCGTCCACCGGCGCGTGCCGCCGCGCGGCACGATCGGGATCTTCAACCGCTCGCACTACGAGGACGTCCTGATCGTCCGCGTCCACGGCGAGATCTCGCAAAAGCACGCGCGCGAGCGACTCCAGGCGATACGGCGCTTCGAGCGGCACCTCGCCGAAGAGGATGTCGTGATCCGCAAGTTCTTCCTGCACATCTCCAAGGAGGAGCAGGAGAAGCGCGTGCAGGAGCG
>JAKAPV010000227.1 GCA_021806845.1 Bacillota bacterium
TACGGCACTCGTAGCCGGTCTCCTCGCGCAGCTCACGTTGCAGCGCCTGCGCCAGAGATTCCTCGTCTTGAACGCTGCCACCAGGGAGATCGAACTGCCCGGCGTAGGGTCCGCGCGTTTTGCGGATGACCAGCAGACCACGAGGATCATCTCTGGTCACCGCATAAACACCCAAATGACGATGCCACCGGCGTTCTTCTACCAAGCATTACCACCCTTCGCCGGCAGTTCGCGCTTGTTAGGAATCTACCTGCCAAATCAAGGGGGCTCGTACCACAGCCGTGCCGTGGAGATGTGCCGAACGGCCGTCGCACACGTTGTTTCATCTTGGCGCTGCTGCATTACGGATCCTAAATGATCACGACTCGTGGAAGTATGCGCAGTTAATACGAAGTAGCCTTCGCCATACGAGCTCCTATTGTGGGCAATCTAGGTGTAAGCGCCACCCAACGGTCTAATTGACGGACCATTGGTGGGTGGCCAAACTGAACGCTCCCGTAAGGCCCGACGATGTCTTGAACGACACAGTAGATCCCTTGATTCCGACGATGTAGAGCTTACCGATCTTCTTCGGGCAAGCGTACTGGTTGTCGTACGCCGCGATGAGGTTCATGGCTGTCGCGTAGTTCAGGACGGTGCCGATATAACTCGTCTTGCCCTGATGGATGGAGTAGACGTAAAAGGGGTCCCATACTTCGCCGTACTCTGCGACGGACGCGTCCTGCCATACGCTGTTTGCCTGGGCGAGGCTGAGCCCCCCCAAGCCCAGCACTTGCGGATACCTCCGAGGCAAGAAGGCGGCAACGCGCATCGCCGTGGCGGGCTCGGGCGAAAGGCGGAGAATGCGACCTCCCTCGACCGTGCCGTGGACCTCGCCACCGGTCAACATCGCGGCCGCTCCGGTATGGCCATTCACGGACACGACGCCAAACTGTAGGGTCGGCGGCTTCGGCATGTCCGGTCCTGCTGAGTTCAGACCCAAATTCGAGCCAACGAACTCGACCAGATACACCGACGGGGGACTGCCCGTTCTGCCCCCGACTAATCCCACAGGCTGAACATAAACAAGATTGGCGAGTCGCCATCCGATCTGCCAGTACTCTGCCGCCTTCCTGATCGCCGTGGCCGGCCTCAGACCGAATGTTTTCGGCGCAACGATCCGCCACGGCTGCGGGTAGAGATACGGTAGCTTCTCTTTCCAGGTGATATGGTGTACGGGAACGCCTTGGATGCTCTTTGGAAATGACCATAAGTTTGCCGCTGACTTCGACGCTACGCAACCAGTCATAAGGAGCGCAGCCAGAGTTATTGGCACCGTGAACTTTTTCATTACGCTACAGCCCCATTTTCCAGTATACTCCGCCGCAGGGGCTGTGGGGGTGTCGTCCTCCCCACCCCCTCCTTAGGTAGGTCTGCTAGCCGTGACAGGCCCTCCTGCCCTTTGTATCTACCTCCCACCAGGAGGGGCGTCCGTGCCCTCTTGGCCTTTGCGTTGTTCCAACATTGGTCGAGCCGCCTTACGTACCCTAAGTGATTCTGGCTCCGGGAAGTACGCGCACTTCACACGAAGTAGAAGAGCTTCGCTTCAGGGCCTCCCGCGATCCGTCGGCAGGGCTCCGCGACTCGGAAGGGGAATTATGCCAGATGGGGAGTTGATTGCACCTTGCCGAAGCTGCGAGCCCTCCTGCTGGCGGCCGCCGCAGCGCTCGTCCTGTCCGGCTGTTCCAATGCCTCCGCGCCGCGCACGCCTCCCACGCCTCTGAGGCCGATCACGGCCGAGTTCCTTGGCTCGGTCGGCGCGCCCTCGGTCACGGCGGTGCAGTTCTTGGACCAGCTGCACGGCTGGATCGGAGTCGCTGGCACGCCGTACTTCCAGGGGCAGGCCGTTCCATCCCCCGGCGCCCTCCTGCGCACGACGGACGGCGGACGCAGTTGGCAGGTCGTGGCGCACACGAAGCTCCCGATCCTGGCGATCGACTTCTTATCGCCGCAAAACGGCTTCGTGCTAGCGGGCGCGTGGATCGACACGACGACGAAGTTCACCGTCTACCGCACCGCAGACGGCGGCGGGACGCTCCAGGAGCTCTCCCACCCCCAGGCCGACGCGGGCAAGGCCGTGATGCACTTCTCCTCCCCGACGCAGGGATTCATCGTCAGCCAGAACACGCTGGACGTGACGACGGACGGCGGCCACACCTGGCAGACGTCCTCCGCCCAGCCGAAGCCCGGCTTCTTCGGCGGCCCGATGCCGTTCGCGCCAGCCTTCCTGTCGGCTGGCGTCGGCTTCACCGCCTCGGGAAATGGCGTCATGCGCACGACGGACGGCGGCCACACCTGGCAGAGCGTCTTCGCCCTGCCGGATGGAGACGGCAGCTACGGACCCGTGACCTTCGCGACGCCATCGGTCGGCTATGCAGCACTCTGGGTGAACGCACCCGAACTCGCCCAAAGCAGTAGCATCATCCTGCGCACCGATGACGGCGGTACGTCGTGGCGCATCGTCTCCGGTGCCCAGCCCGGAGGAACGGTCATCGGCACTCCACCCCCGAGCGGCGCCGCAGATGGCCTGGTCGCCTGGGGGCAAGAGGACGTTGCCGTCGCGGAGCAGGGTGCGCTCTACGTCAGCCGTGACGGCGGGGTAACCTGGACGTCTATCGCCGCGCCGCAGTTGAACGACAGCATGTGGGGGAACGGCTTGAACTACGACCCCGGCGTCGGGCTCTTCGCGGACGACGTGTACGGTACCCTCATGCGCCTCACGGCGAACGACACGTGGCAACCCGTTTGGCCGACCGCGCCCCTTGCGCGGGTGGACTTCGCGAGCGCCTCGCAAGGATTCGGCCTCGCGCGGGAGCAGGGTCAGCTGCGCCTCGTGCGCACGGCCGACGGCGGACGGTCCTGGAGCGCCGTCCCGCTGCCGGGCGGGAGCGCACCGACGGATCTCACATTTGCGGGCACCCGCCACGGCTGGGTCGTACGGGGCGCCGGCGCGCGGCCGCTGGCGACGGCCAACGGCGGGAAGACGTGGCATCCGATCGGCCCGAAGCATGTGCTGGCCGCACAGCTCTTCCCAGGAGGCAGCGGCTTACTCATCGCCCAGATGCACGTCGCGAAGCCCCCTATCCTTCTCGCCACGTCGGATGGCGCCGAGCACTTCGTGCGCCGGTCCCTGCCGAAAGAGCTGCCGGTCGGCGGCATCGTCCGCTTCGCCTCGCCGCAGGTTGGGTTCGCCGCCGCGGCCGATGAAATCTGGAGGACGGGCGACGGCGGGCAGCACTGGCGGTTCATCTCGATGCCAGCGCAGCTCGCCGGCTTCGAGCGCATCGTATCGCTCGGAGCTGACCCTTCGGGCGATCTCTGGCTCCTCGCAGCCTTCGACAGATCTGGCGGTCCCGTCACGCCGCAGGATCTCTGGATCCGCCATCCGGCCGGCGCCTGGCAGGAAGTGCGCCTGCCTGGGGTCGATCTGCCCTTCGATACGACAGGGGAGTCACTTGACGTCTACTCCCGAAGCCGTGCGTGGCTCGTAACGCCTGCCGGGGTGTTCGCTACCAAGGACGGCGGACGCACTTGGCGACCAGACGCACCCAGCCTCTGACGCATCTTTGGGCGACGAATGGAGCAGAGAAATGAACGCTTTGGTCATCGGGGCAAGCGGTTTTTTGGGCGCTCACGTCTACCAGCGTCTCCTCGACCAAGGGGCAGATGCGCATGGCACGTGTAGACATCATCATCGACCTGGGCTTCAAGCGATTGATCTGCTGGATACGCGAGCCATGGCCCGTTATCTGAACTCCTTGCGACCGGATGTCGTAATCTGGTGTGCCAAGCGAACCCATGAGAACGGCGATGAACAGGCGCTGAATGAAACAGGACTTTGCAATCTGGTCCGCTCTGTCCCTGATGCCACCCGGCTGATCTTTGTGTCAACGGATGGCGTGTTGCCCGGGACCGGAGGCCCGCATGGGGAAGAGGTGAGGCCTTCTCCCTTTTCTTCCGACTCTTCAATAGCGCATTACACTAATGGCAAACTGTGGGCGGAACGATGGCTGCAAAGCGACTCTCCCCTCGCCCACACGACAACCATCGTCCGAACAGGCATGATCTACGGCCGGGCAGTCTCGGGCGAGTGGGACGCCCGCACAGCGGCAGTCCTGAAGGCTTTTGCTTCCGGAAAGACATTTTCGAGGGCGGACAATCTACTGCGCACGTTTGTGTACGTTGACGAGTTGGCTTCCGCCCTGTGCGAGCTGGCCACGATCGACTGCATCCGCGGCATCGTGCATGCGGGACCCGAACATGGAGAAAGCCACTTCTCGTTTGCTAGGGCTATCGCCCGCGCATGGTCTCTGCCCATGCATCTCGTGCGTCCGCATCAGATTCCACCGGAAGACGTCACGGAGCGCGAAGTTCGTCTTGATACTCGACTGAATACCTCATTCCTCCGCTCCAAACTTGCGACCCAGTTTCACTCCGTTGACGAGCGGTTTACCATGAGCGCCGTAAAGCCTGGCCCTTGAGGGCTCTGCATTACCCATAAGTGGCGAATGGAAGTTACTAACAGAGCAAGGAGTTCTTGCAGTGCCGTTCGCCGCATTCAGAGTGAGCGCAAAGAGCATCCCGTTCGGCGAGAAGTAGGCGACATCGCCGGGTAGCGGAGCGGGAGATTCGTGGGCGCCGGTTGGTACGGGCAGGGGAACCGAACTCAGCTTGCGGAACGTGAAGGACTGCCGCGCCGAAACACCGCGAGTGGCGGTTTGTGCGGATCCACATGCGGCGACAAGGCCAGCGGCAGCCACAGCCATGACAAGGAGACGGACGCGCGATAGAAATCCGGTGTGGAGATGGGCCAGTGTCTGCTGCATGTCGTCTCTCCTCCACCGTAAGCCACCCGCTGTAGGAACCCGTGCCCCGATCCCGTGTGACGCTGGCATTCATGGCAAGCCCGCGATTCCCGCCCGTGACCGACAGCCCGGCCC
>JAKAPV010000228.1 GCA_021806845.1 Bacillota bacterium
CCCCGTCCCACCCCCGCAAGGGCTGTCTTACGAGGGGCTTCAACACTACCCCCGAAAACTCCTTGCTGGAATGTTATGGTAACTCCCTGAGGGGAACGAACTTCTGAAACGCCGTACTAGTCATGGGGCTGTCCCAAAAGGTAGCGAGGAGCTACCCGCTGGGGCAGCTCCCTTCGTTTGAGCGAGCACTGCGAGGGCTGGCAGATCCGTAACCTCTGCACGCCCCTGGAAACCGCCACATCCACTTGAGCTTGCAGCGCCAACTCTTCGAGCGAAGAACACGTGAATTCTGCAGGAGGGACAGCGGCTGCTGAAACGGCGCACGACCGATGTGAAGAGCGTAGTCGGGCAGATGTAGGGCAACCGGGGCTTCCAAAGGTTCATCTTCCGGGGTCTCACCAAGACCCGTACCGAGATGGGCCTCGCAGCATCGCCCACAACCGCCTCAAGCGGTAGGGCTCTCTGCCTGACGGCCCTCTGCTTTTACTTCCATTGCAAAATCCCCGAGCTAACCCGATGGCTGGCAGGGCCGTTTCGCCGTCCCTCTTTGGAACAGCCTCTTTTTGTCGGCCGGTGTGTGACATTCCCTCTGAGCCACTCAGCGCCCAGGCGTGCAGTTACGACATAAATCAAGAAAGCGCGCCGAAATGAGAGTTATGGGGAGAACGAAAATCCCCTAGGGTTCGCAACTCATACGTAAACCGCGTCTTTCGCGGCCACTGCCCGACTCTTCTCGGACAGGCGATCTGCCTGCACGTGCGGCAGCCGCCGTCCGCCGCGAGTGCGCGGATCCGAGTCACGCGGTCACGCTTGGATACTTCTTTCGTTCCTGCAGGGAGGCAGTGTGCGTGGGCGGAGTGCTGCACATCGTGCAGTCGCGAGATCGCGGAAACATGGAGCGCCACGTCCGCGACCTCGTGCTGGGTCTTAAAGACCGCGTCGCGGGAGTGGTGACAGGCTCTGCGGGCTGGCTTCCGGAGACGCTGCGCGCGGGCGGCATCGAGGTCTATCCTGCGCCGCACCTGCAGCGCTCCAAAGGCGTGCGCGACGCGCGCACCGGCAGGGCGGAAGTGCTGGACATCTGCATCGTCAAGCAGCCGGACGTCATCCACGCGCACGGGCCCGCGGCGCTGTCGGCGGCACTTCCTGCCGCCAAGGAGGTGCCGCTTGTATACACGGCCCACGGCCTTGCGCTTCCAGATCCGTCCCAGCCAGGATGGCAGCGCGGCCTGTCCATGCGCTTGCAGCGCACGGCTGCGAGGCGTGTTTCGGCTTTCGTCGCGTTGACGGCCTACGAGGAGCGCGCCGCGCTGGAGCTCGGCTTTCGACGCGTGCTGAGAATCCCTCCCGGGGTTGCAAGACCAGAGGCGGCGCCGGCAGACGGGGATCGCGGCAGGGTCATCGGCACTGCGTCAGAGCTCGTCCGCGGGAAGGGGCTTGAGGAGATCATCGATGCGCTCACCCGCATCCCCAACTGTCAGCTGCTTGTGGTGGGAGAGGGTCCGTTCGAGGTAGAGCTCATCGAACGCGCGGCCGCGGCCGGGGTCCGCGACAGGGTGGAGTTCCTCGGCTGGCTCGAAGACGTCTCCCACTTCCACCGCCGCATCTCCGTATACGTGAGCCTGACGCAGGAAGCGGGACTGCCGCACGGAGCACTTGATGCCATCGCGGCGGGGCTCCCGGTCGTTCTCAGCGATGTGCCCGGCCACCGAAAGCTCGTGCGGCACGGTCTCAGCGGGCTTCTGGTGCGGCCCGGGGACATCGTGCACGCCGCGAAGGCGGTAGACCAGATCCTCCGCGACAGGATATTCGCCAGGACGGCGCGGGCGGAAGCTCTCGCGATCTCTAGGCAGTACGACCTTGGCGCGATGCTCGCGCGTCACGCGGCCCTCTACGAGGAAGTGATGGTCCGCCGGAGGATGCGTACGCCAAGGCTTCACCTCAGGCCGGGTGCAGGGTAGTGGCGTGACCGCAAGCGGACATGCGTGCGGCTGCGCTGGCAGGACCCGGTGCGGATGAGACCGCTCAGAAGAGGTTCTGCGGAGCCTGCAGGGACTGCGCGAGCAGCAGGACCCACTTCGCGAACGCACCGCGGCTGACGGGTGCCTGCGGGCGGAAGGTGCCATCGGGATAGCCGCTCACGACGCCGTCCTGCTGCGCCGCCGCGACGTAGCCCGAGAAGGCGGTAGGTATCTGCGCCGCGTCGGTGAAGTTCGGCTGCGACTTTGCAGCCGGGATGCCGTAGGCACGCATCATCCAGGTGGCAAGCTGCGCGCGGGTCGCACTCGCCCCAGAGCTGAAGCCGTCGGAAGGCAGCACGACCCCTCCCTGCTGCGCCCATGCCACCGCCTGCAGGGCGAAGGCGGGCACTCCCGCCGGCATCGCGGTGCCGGGCGGCAGGGCGGGCGAGCCGAGGGCGCGGTAGAGCATCGTGATCGCCTGGGCGTCCGTGACGCTCGCGTTCGGCTGGAAAGTGCCGTTCAGGAAGCCCTGCACGAGCCCCGCCGCGTTCGCGCCGTCGGTCGAGTACTGGAACGCCGAGGACGCGCCAGAGTCCGAGAATGGCGCCTGGGTCAGGTTGTAGGTGCCGAGCACCTCGCCGGTGGCGCCGTCCGTCACCGTGACCTGCCTAAGGCTGCCGCTCGCCTGGTAGGCAAGGTAGTGCGAGCCCGCGTAGACGGTGTTCCCTACGCTGGCGCTGCCGGACAACCACGCGTAGTTCGAGACGTAGGCGTTCTCGAGATTCTGCCCCGTGACGAAGAGGTAGCCGCCATCTTGGTAGACCTTCGAGACCGTCGGGGCCAGCGCGGTCGTGAACGACCACTGCTGATCGAAGGTCTGCGTCCCGCCGCTTGCGAGGGTAAGCGTGCCCTGGATGTCCGCGCTGTAGGTCGTCCCGTAGGAGAGCGGGTCATGCGGGAAGAGGGCGACGCTCGTGCCCATCGTTTCGCCGCTGTAGACGCTGTTGGTGTCGCTGTAGTCCTGGCTGTCGACGAGGTAGCTCGGCACTGCCGCGCCGCCGGGCCCGGTAAGCGTGGCGGACGACACACTGACCTGCGTCACCTTGGAGGGGTCGAAGGTCACGCTGATCGGATAGCCCGATTCTGGCGAAGGGTGTGCGGATGTCACGCTCGCGGGCGCGATGCCGGCGAGGGGGTTTGGGTCCTCGCCCAGGAAGGCCACCTGGACGTGCGCCTCGCCGTTCCACGGGAACTCGACCGCCAGCGGCTGCTGGCCGGAGAAGAGGGTAGTGAGGTCGGAGACATAGGCCTGACTCGGGTTCTGGACGGTCGGGTCCGACGCCGCGTAGCCGGCGCCGATGTCCGCCAGGGTCGGGTCCAGGAGGCCAAAGCGATGGAACGTCGTGTCGTAGAGACCGACGAGGCTCCAGGCCGGGGTGATCGAGTAGGCCGACATCACCTCGCCGCCCCCGCCGATTGCGCCAAAGGCGCCGTCGCGGTCGGTCGGCCAGGTGCCGGTGAAGCCGGGGGCGCTCTGACTTGGTTCTCGGTGCAGGCTCACAGAGGCCGTGTAGAGCGCGGAGTTCTGCACGAAGTACTGGGCGTGGTCCTGCGAGGCGGCCTGCAGGGCGGGATCGAAGGCGACCGCCGAGAGGCCCTCCTGCGAGCGGATGTAGTTGACGATGCGCATGGTCTCAAGGCTCGCGAGGCTCTCGGGCGGAAGGGACTGCAGGGCGCCCTGCGCGATCGAGAACTGCAGCGTCTGCGCGACGGGCTGGAAGCCGGGCGCCGTCAGGTCGATCTCCGCCTGGTAGCTCCCTGCGGGCAGCACCTCTGGCCACGTATAGACGCAAGCCTGCAGGCCGGCGTCATACGGCATCGCCACCGACTGGCCGAGAAACTGCAGGGTGCAGGTGATGCTCGTACCTTGGTCTGCCTGGACCTGCTGTGAGAAGACCGGCCTTGCCACCCGCAGCGTTACGCCGTTCGGCTCCGGGGGGTAGTAGCTATAGGACGCCTGGGCAGCCCCTGAAAGCGGGAGCAGGAGCCCAATTCCGAGCGCGCATGCGATCAGGATTCTCGGCCGCACGGGGGTTCCTCCTAAACGTGGGGCAAGTGGACCCCCACAATTCGACACCGTGGCTCGTACACATTACTATTAGTGCACATCGGTTCCTGCAAATGGAACCAATTGGCACGGAGGTGGGCTCGGTGCTCGGCAGGCTTTCACCGTGGCAGCAGCTCGGGAGCGTGCTCCTGCTGGTCGCCGCGATGGTGGTGCTCACCGTACGCACCGTACCCGCGACCGCCTTCTACGAGCGGTACCTTCCCTGGATCATCGCCCGGAGCGTCGGTCTCACGGCGCTCGTGCTGCTCACAGTGCTCGTCTCCCTCGGCATCCTCCTGAGCCACCCCTTGAACCGGAGCACGTGGCGGCAGACGAAAGAGCTCCTGGTTTGGCACCGCTACCTTTCGGTCTTCGTGCTGGCCCTGATCGCCGTCCACGTCCTCGCCATCGTGCTCGACAAGTACGCGCACGTCAGCATCGTGGGCGCGCTGGTTCCGGGGCTCGCGGGCTACCGCGTCCTGCCGGTCGCTCTTGGCACCGTGGCGCTCTACGCCTTCCTGATCACCGCAAGCAGCGCGTCCTACGCGCAGAAGCTGCCGCCGAAGCTCTGGATGGGCATCCACCGCTGGGCACTCGTCATCTTCGCGCTCGCCTGGACCCACGGAGTGCTCGCAGGCGCCGACTCCGCATCACTAAGAACTCTATATCTCTTTCTAATCGCCATCGTCGCCGCGAGTGCCGCCGTCCGCTACTGGGTCCTGCAGCAAAAGTCCCCACCGCAGTCCCCGAAGGGAGACACGACGACATGAACCCCTTCGCCCGCAAAATCCTCACCGCCATCGGCACCGTGCTCGCCCTCGTGGGCGGTACGGTCGCGGCGCACTCGGCTTCGCCGCCCCCGACCAGCCAGGGCAACCTCAGGCCTCTCGAGCAGCAG
>JAKAPV010000011.1 GCA_021806845.1 Bacillota bacterium
ACCGGCTGAATGTTGTCCGCCCGATCGAACTGGTAGATGAACTCGGCCCTAGTCACCGGCTGTGGTCCGGCTGCCGCTGCGGTCGAAATACCAACTGACGCATAGGTCAGGAGTACCGCGACACCCACCGCCAACGTCGTACGCCTCTTGCGCATCCTAAGTCCCTCCCCGTTGCCTCCGCGTACACCTTATACGCTCCTTCATCGCTGCTGTTGCCACGGGCTGGTGAATTAGCCCGAACAGCAGCCCAGGGGAAGGGGGATTCCCCTTCCCCTGGGTGTTCGTCAGTTCGCAAAGATATGGTAGTTCCCGGCGCGCGGGTTCTCGTAGTACACGATCTGCTGAGACTGACCCGGCTGCATCTGGAAGCCGCTGATCGAGGCACCTCCCGGAGACAGGCTGAAGGTTCCGCCGGCCGACCCGTCGCTCAAACTGACTGTTGCCGCTGTTGAGGTCACCGTGGGATTACCGTACTCGTCGACTGGGGTGACGTAGAGCTCGACGGGCGAGCTCGCCTGCACGGACTCATAGGTGGTGGTGACGTTGTTCCCGGAGCCATCGAGCACATCGTAGCCCCAGAGACGGCCCGGAAGGATTGTGAAGTCACCGGAGCCCGAGAGGCTGGTTGCTATAGAGGTGTCCGTCGCAGTCACTCCGACCGTGCCCGCTGTCTCGGCGATGGCGGAGATCGTCACCGTTCCCTGGGACGTCAAGGTCGTTGACCACTCGTTGGTGCCGATCGGGGTAAGAGCACCGCCTGTGCTGAACTGTGGTACCAGCCCAGTGTTAGAGAACTGGATGTCCACGGTCGAGTTCAGCTGGTTCGTCACCGGCTGACCATACTGGTCTACGGCCGCGATGACGATCTGCACCGTATCGCTGGCTTGCGCAGTTGTCTTGCTGTGCTGGTAGGCATATTGCCCCGAGGAATCGCCACCCTGGTACATGTCTGTGAACGCAACGGTCAAACTTCCGGCGACCGTGTTCACGACGCTCATAGTAACCGGCTGCGTCGCCATGCCGCCCCCGCTGACGTCTACTGTGTAACTCTTGCCGACGTAGACCGGCAGCGTGGCTTGTACGCTGGCTACGCCGTCCTGGGTCGTAGCGGTTGCTGAACTGAGAGTGACACCAGGGAATTGGTTTCCTGGTGCGCTCACGAAGTTCACCACAGTCCCTGTCACCGGCACGACGTTGCCGTAGAGATCCTCAAGTGTCGCCTGGATTGTGACGGTGGGGTTCGTGAGCGGCACGTACTGAGGGGCACTGACGGCAGCCTTCGCGACGGGACCTGGCGTTTCCGTGAAGGTGACGGGGGTGGCCGCTTGAACGGCGGCGGTGGGGTCTGAGGCATAGATCGTATATGTACCCGCGTTCGCTCCCGATGCTGTTCCAGTCACCGTAAAGCTGCCTGCTGCGAGCGCACCGTTGTCAAGCACGCCGCTGTTGCTCTGCGTGTAGCCGTCGATCCGAATGTCGTTGGCCACCGCCCCGTTGTGGTCCACGCGGATCTCGATCGTCTGGTTCGTGCTCACGGGATAGCCATGGGCATCCACGACGGCTACACCAAACGTAAGTCCGGTCGTCGCCGCAGACTCGGAGAACGAGGTCGTACTCGGAGATGTTACCTGTAGAGCTGCCGGCGGTCCCGCGATGACCGACGAGATCTGTGCCGTCTGGGACTGTAGACCGGTTGCACTCACCGTCAACGTAATTTGGCCTGTCTTGCCTTGAATCGATTGGATCGGCACCTTGACGGCGCCGGGCGTGGTCGGATCGCCGCTCCCCGAGTACAGGTAGCCCTGCTGTCCGGTTGAGCCGTTACCGAATGCCGCAGGACCGGCTATCGACACGGACAGGGGAACGGAGGCGAAGAGCATCGGTGCACCAGCCTGGTCCAGCACTTGCACTTTGACCAACGTCTGCGCGCTGACGTTCGCAGAGAGATACTGCGGCGCCTGCACCGAGAGCGAGGTCGCAGCTTCCTGGATGGAGCTAAGCGTGGTCTGCGCGTCGGTCGGGCTGGACAGCACGGTGCCAGAACCGCTGTACATGGCCGCTTCCAGACTGTCCGTCAGGCCAGGCGCGAGCCCTGACCGCAGGGAGAACGTCGCAATCCCCTGAACCACCGGAGCCGTTGTGCCTTCCTGTACTGCGGCGGTGACGTTTGTCGGCGTCACATCCACTCCGCTCGCACTGACGATCGACGTTGCTCCACCCGTTGCGGTATAGAACAGCGCGATGTTTCCCTGGGCGTTGCGCACAATGTTGCCGTTCTGGTCGACGACATCCGCTTGCATCGTCACCGTAGATTGGCCATCAGCCACGACAGGGCCGCTGGGAACCAGCTTGATGGCGACGGGGAGGCCGTAAACGTTGATCGTCGCGAGCCCTGTGATCCCGTCATAACTCGCCTGGATTGTATAGACGCCTGGTGCTGAGGCGATGAACTGGCTGCCGCTCAGGATGACGTTCGCGTCAGACGTCGTGTACGATACGGCAGCTCCTGGGACCGTCGTGCCTCCAGCCGTCTTGACGGCAGCCGACAACTGTACCATTTGCCCGACCGCGGCCGAACTCGGGGACGCGGTCACGTCGACCTGTGCGGCGGTCGTTGGACCGGTACCGGTCCCACCGTTGAGCACGCTAACAAACTGCTGGATGAAGGCGCTCTCGTCACTTGTTGTAATGTCTGCCCCAGGTACGAACTTCCCGTTCGGGTAGCCCCTCACGAGACCGAGCTGCGACGCTTCCAGCACGTAGCCGCGTGCCCAGCTGGGAATGGCGGCATCGTCGGTAAACTTGGAGCGCTGGCTCATCAGCGCCTGGGCCGCGGAGGTGTCCCCCAGGGCGGTCACTTCGATCTTCGCCATCTGCGCGCGGGTGAGGAAGTCGGTAGGTCCAAACAGACCGTTACCGAGTCCTTGGATGTAGCCTTTCTGATAAGCGGCTTCGATGTAGCCGTAGTAGGGGTTCGACGGTGAAACGTCGGTAAAGTCTGGCGTGGTGGGCATGACTGGCTGCAGGCCAATCGCCCGGTCAAGATCGTAGACGAACTGCTCCCTGGTCACCTGGCCGTTCCCGGCTGCGAAAACCCCTGTACCAGTGGTGGCCAAGGTTGCCACAACAGCAAAGGCGGCGATCGCGATCCTATGCACCGTCCGCATGTTCGTCCTCCTCATGACGGGGTCGCCGTCGCGCTGACTCCAAACTTTTCCTACCAAATTGTACTCCAAAGGGCACTTGTAATGGAGAGAACCCCTTCCGTAACTCGGCATGACGGTCTACTGAGTTCCGTCTCTTGCTACCCGCACAGAGACCGACCGCGGAGAGAGGTCGCCCCCTCTCCGCGGGAGTTGATGCGTATTAGTAGCTGACGGTGAACGTGAGCACGGTGTTTCCGGACATCTGCAGCTCTAGCGTGTCGGTGCCGGTCCCGGAGACCGGGGCGGTAAACACGTTGCCTGAAACGTTGCCCGCACTTGTAACGTCCACAAAGGACCCGCCTGGGCTCGGCGTGAACGTGATCGACGTGCCGTTCGCGACGGTTGGGTTGCCGTACGGGTCGTGCGCCGTGTTGGCCGAGTATCCCACCCAGTATGGCGCGCTGAAGTTCACACCGGTTTGCGTGGTGCCGGACACGTAGTAGAGGCCGGTGCCTCCGGAGCCGGCTGACACGAACGCTCCCTGCATCGGGTTCAGATCGGCTCCAGAAGCGCTTCCAACGCGGAAGGCCCCGCCTTGCGAACTGACCGGCATTGCCAGGTAGTTCAGCTGAGGGATGGAAGGATTGTCGTTCGAGTCGACAGCACGCAGGGAGAGGGAGATGGGGACATTCGCCGTGATCGACTCGCTCGATGCTAGGACACCGGAGCTGTCGTACATCGCAAAGCCAGACACCTGTCCCGCCATTACCGTGAACGATGCGCTGCCGACGACGTCGGGAATGACCGACTGGTCCGTTGCCTGGAGGGAGACAACCCCTGCAGTACCAGCGTTCGCGGCGAAGACCGCCTGTCCGCCTATCAGCGTTACGGTCCAGGTGCCGTTGCCGTTGTTCACCACGTTGCCGATCCCGCCGCCGCCCAGCACCGCAGTACTGGGGTTGTTCAGGGTTGCCGATCCGCTAACTGTTGCGAGTATTGTGTCTCCACTCGGTACCAGGTTCCCGTATTGGTCCGTTGCCTTGATGGTGACCCTGACCTGGTCACCGGACTGCGAGACTACCGGGTTGGTGTAGTACTGGCTGGTCGAGGTGTTGTCTGCGACGGAGACGCTGACCGCCTTGGCCGTCGTACTCTCCACGGTGAATGTCGCAGGGCTCGTTGTGTAGGTCTGCCCGTTCAGCGTGGCCGTCGCGGTGACAGGGTAGGAACTCCCGACGTAGCCAGGGACGGTAAAGGTCACCTGTGCCTCGCCGGAACTGTTCGTGGTGGCCGACTGGGTCGAGGGGTTGATGTTGGCGGCAGTGGAGGCAAACGTGATCGGCACGCCGGACATGTCCACCGGGTTGCCGAAGCCGTCGACGATTTGCGCAGTATAGGTCGCTGTCGGCGTTACGGCACTTACGAACTGCGGGGCCGTGACCTTGATCACCGTCGCCGGTCCAGCAGTCTCGGTGAAGGCGACGACGCCGGAGGCTGTCAGCGTTCCGCTGGGATCGGAAGCTTGCACCGTGTAACTACCTGCATCAGCTCCAGCCCCAGTATCCGTCAGGCTGAAGTGTCCGTTGGTCACCGCTGTTGGATCGACCGCCCCTGAGGTTGAGGTCTGTGTGAATCCGTCCACCTTGATGTTCTGAGCAATCTGCCCGGAACTGTTCTTGACGGTCACCACCACCGATTGCCCGTTGGAAACCGGGTAGCCGTGACTGTCGACCACGGCGATCCCGAACTGCAAGCCGGTCGAGGCGTTGCCCTCGCTAAAGGAAGTCGAAGAAGGGGGTGTGATCTCGATTCCCGTGGGCGTTCCGGCGATAACCGCATTGATCGTGGCCGAACCGGACGTAAGACCGGTTGCGGTAGCGGTTATGGTGATTTGCCCTGTAGCACCCTGGACGTCCTGGATCGTGACAGGTGCGCCCGCTGTCGTGAGCCCGGAACCGTTGTAGACGAAGCTCTCAGGTGACGTCCCGCCGCCTGCGAATGTCGCGGGTCCCGAGATGCTGACCGTAAAACCGTAGGTGCCGTAGAGCATGGGCTGTCCACTCTGGTCAACGACCTGCACCCGGACAACCTGCGTCGCACCCGCCAAGTTTGCCGTCAAGTACTGCGACGCTGGCGCTACGGAGAGCGATGCCGCCTGCTGGGTGGCGGTAGTAACCGTCGTGCTTGTCGAGAAGCTTCCGGATGTTGCCGTCAGCGTGGCGCTGGATCCCGGTACAGATCCGCCACGGACGCTGAAGGTGGCAACTCCGTTAACCGCAGCCGCACTGGCACTGCTACCCGGGACGGAGCCGTTCATCACCCCGACAGCGTAGGAGTTGCTCGTCTGCAGGGTCACGGTGCCAGTGTCGTTCATGACGACGTTGCCGTTTGCGTCAACAAAGCTCACCGTTACTGAAGAGGACGCTGACCCGTTCGCAACGATGCTCGAGGGGGCATTGATCTTGAGGCCTGTAGCAGTTCCGTAGACGTCTATAGTCGTAGTTCCAGTGACCGCACCGGCAACCGCCTCGATCGTGTACGTACCGGGCTGGGACGCGACGAAGGAACTGCCGGACAAGAGCGCGTTCGCAGCGTTGGAGCCCATAACCTTATACGTCACCGGTGTATCCATGGCAGCACCCGAGGAGTTGGTCACGATGGCTGTCAAGGTAACGAACTGGCCCGCGCTCGCATCCGACGGTGACGCGGTTACCTTGACCGTGTCGCCGGCGGAGCTGCCGCCACTGGAGCCCATAGCCGTCGCAAGCTGGGAGAGAAGGTGCTGCTCCTGGGACATTGTGAGGTCCGTGTTGGGTTGGAAGCTACCGCTTGGAAAGCCCTTCAGAAGGCCCAGCTTGCTCGCCTCGGCAACGTAGCCGACCAGAGCGGTTGGGATCTGTGCGTTATCGCTGAAGGAGGTGGAGGTAATCGACTGTGCGGTAGCGCCGTCGCCGTACGCGATCACCTCGTACTTGGCCGCCTCGGCACGGGTCAGTGGGAGCGTCGGGCCAAACGTTCCATTGGAGAAGCCGTTCGTAATCCCGGCCTGGTAGGCCGCCTCGATATAGCCGTAGTAGACGTTGTTTGTGGGAACGTCGCTGAACGTCGGTGTCGAGGGATAGACCGGTTTGATGCCCAGCTGCATGTCGAGCTTGTAGACAAAGTCTGCACGAGTCTCATACGAGCTGGTTCCCTGCGCGAAGACGACGCCCGTGGCTCCTAAAACCAGCGACGCGGTCGCAAGAGCGACTAACGCAGTGCGCAATCCTTTCACGTGGCCCTCCCCTTTTGCTTGGACGGATACCTCTCTGCCAGAGAAGAACCTGCGTCCCTGGATACGCAACCCAGTCCGATCGTTCGACTATCAGGGCAAGAATCCCTGTTGGTTCCTTGAACCCCAAACGTAGGGTTTTGTTGCGCTGCGCAACCAGCGTTTGCACCTGTTCCCAGTTCGTGCCGGCCTGCGTCATCCAAGATAGCAGGCAAACCTCCCTCCCTTTCCGAGGCGCCACTCTACTATCTGCGGCTAGCGAACATGGAAGAGGCCCCAGTTGCCCCGGGGCTCCAGTCGAGAACGAATTCCCAGACCCTTCTTACTTGGCCGCTCCGGTGAAGACGCTACCGAAGAAAGCTTTCCTGGGCAGTGACTCTGCCATTGCTGACGTACCAGAGTGGCAACTGTGCCGTACCGGCCGCGATTGTCACGGTGGTCGTGCCACCCTCCCTTGTAGCTTCAGTAGTGGACGAGGATCCCTGGTGGGCCGGGATGCCCACCACACTCGGTGTTTGGGAGATGATCCCATGTCGGTGGTGTACGTCCGAATCGACGTTGGCAAGCGCAAGCATAAATGCGTCCTTCGTGTCTGCGGACGGTGAGAAACTCGGGCAACCGCTGTCTTGTCCGAACACGCTGAAAGGCGTGTACTGGGCAGGCGGCGGATCGTGTTGTCTTTGGCCTCGAGGCGACGGGCCATTACTGGTTGCCGTTGTACGCGGCGCTTACGGCCGCGGGCCATGACGTCAAGGTGATCAACCCGATCCAGTCCGACTCCCTGCGCAACCTCTATATCCGGGTCACGAAGAACGACCGCAAGGACGCACTCGGGACCCCTATTGGCGTTCCTCTACGAGGCGAAGACTCGTCAAGGCAAGGCGCCTAGCCGAGCCGTCACGATCGTTGCCAGTCGGCTTTGCAATGTCATCTTTGCTGTCCTTTCGACCCGACAGGCCTACGATCCGCAACGCCTCACCTCCCCGACGGTTCCCTCTTGACATCGCTTAGTAGGTCTAACGCTTGCACGGTCGGTCCAATACACAATCGAGGCATCCACTGACAGGTCAGCAGAATTCCCCTCAGTCCTGGTACCACAAGTTGGATTGCACTTTGTTATGTTACACTTCTCTATCCTCAATTCTAGCCCTCTCTTTGTTATAGAAGGTGTGATGTCCGCCTGCACCAGAGCCCATCAAAGACAAAGGAGCCCCGGCAAGCCGGGGCTCCTTTGCACCCTCTTCGAGAATCTGCCTTAGTCGGCAGCTCCGTTGAAGAAGTTAGCCGTCGGGCTCGTGACTCCGGCTCCGTTCACGTACCAGAGCGGCAGCTCTGTCGTGCCGGACGGAATCGTCACCACGTTCGGGGGCGTGAGCGTCGAGACATCGACACCGTTCTCCGACGTACGGAAGGAGCCACCGGACGGGGCCGCCAGAGTGACGGTCTGGCCAGTGCTACCAGGTACGACGATCGGGTTGCCGAACGCGTCGACTGCTTCAAGCCAGACTTCCACAGGCACGTTCGCCGTCTCCGTGAAGGTCTGGTTTGCTGTGATGCCCGCGAGCTTCGTGGCCGGGGTCCCCTTCGTGCCACTGCCGTAGATGTTGCCAGAGGCGTCTACGAACAGGTAGCCGGCAAGGCTGCCCGGGGTTACCACGAACGACGCCGAGCCGCTCGGCTGGCTCGCGACCGAGGTGTCCTGCGCAGTTACCGTCACAGGGCCAGCAGCCTGAGCCTGAGCGGTGACCGTAAGGTAGACGCCCGCCGGGACGGTGACCGTGTAGTTGCCGCCGCCGTTGGAGGTAGCCGTTCCATACGACAGGGTCGGCGCTCCGACCGTGTTGCTGAACGTCAGGCTGATGGTGTCTGCAGTACCGACGGACACACCGTACTGGTCGTAGGCGTAGACGTCGAACTGCACGTTGTTGCCCGCCGTCACCTGCGTAGCGTAGGGCTTGACCACAACGCTGTTGGCGATCGTGCCCTCAACCTGGGTGCCCTTAGTCAGGCCCGAGGTAAGGCCGAGGCTCGATGCCGTCACGATGTAGTTGGTGCCAAGCGCGTACGGGAGGCTCAGCGTGTCGGTCGCAACACCCTGGGCGTTGGTGGCCGCCGAGGCGGTCGCCAGCGTGGCGTTGCTGCTGGCCGGGGTCGTGATCGCGAAGTTGACGGTCACGCCGGCCTGACTGACCGGGTTGCCGTAGGCGTCTTCGAGCTGCGCACTGACTGCGCCCGTCGGGCTAGAGATCGACACGTAGGCGGGAGCAGATGCCACGACCTTGGTCGGAGCACCAGGCGTGACACTAAGCGAGACGGAGTTACCAGTAAGCCCAGCGGCAGCGTCAGACACGGTGAAGGTGTACGTTCCTGCGTCACCTGCACCCGTGATGGCTTCCGACTTGCTGGACACGAGAGTGGCCGGTGCGGCCGGGAACACGAGGTTGTTGGCACCCGTGAACTCGGCGACGGCAGCCCCGCCCGAGGTCACAGCGATATCAGCTGTGCCGCTCCAAACAGCCGGGTAGCCGTGCGAGTCGACGGCCGTCACGGTCAGGTTGGCGAACGCAGCAGTAGCCTCAGTGTCGGCGTTGACAGAGCTGCCGGCGTTGTCACTGATCTGCAGCGCCACCGGGGTACCGGCGATGACCGCAGTCGTTGTGCCAGTGCCAGAGGTGAGGCCCGATCCGGCCACAGTGATCGAGATGGCGCCGGTCTGGCCCTGGACGTCGTAGAGCGTGAACGAGGCGTTGATGCCGTTCGAGTACGCAGCGGTCTGCGTCATCGTACCGGCGCCGTCGCTCGAGGTCGGGCCCGTGAGGGTCGCGGTCAGGCCCCAGGTGCCGTAGAGCATCGGGTTGCCAGTCTGGTCCTCCACGGTAGCCGTGTAGGGCTCGCTGGTGCCAGCCGCGTTCGCGGACAGGTACTGGGGCGCCGACACGCTGATCGAGGTGGCGACCTGTGCAGCCGCCGTCACGCTAGCCGTCGCGTTCGGTACCGCACCGGCGGCGGTTACGTCATGCGCGGTCAGCGTGGTGATGGCGCCGGGAACGCTGCCCGACGGGAGGTTGAACGTGGCTACACCGTTGGTGGCGTAGACGTCAGTGCTGCCCGCGCCGAACACGCTGCCAAGACCCGACAGCGTGACCTCGTCGGACGAGTTCGCAACGATGTTGCCGTTTCCGTCAACGACATCCACCGTGATGGTGTTGGTCGAGGCGCCGTTCGCCACGACCGTCTGCGGCAGGTTGATCTTCAGCGCTGCGGCGCCGCCGTACACGCTGATGGTCGCCGTCGCGGTCGCGCCGCCCGCGGTCGTGCCGGTCACGGTGTAGTTGCCCGGCGTCGAAGCGACGAACGAGCTACCCGAGACCAGCGCGCTCGAGGCGTTCGAGCCCGTCACGGTGTACGTGACGGTGCCGCCCGATGACGAGGAGAGCGTCACGATCTGGCCGACCGCGACGTCGCTAGCAGAGGCGGTGACCTTGAACGACGCTGCAAGCGTGGTCTGCAGCTGCGACACGAGGTGGGTCTCCTGCGCGGAGGTCAGGTATGCCTCCGGGCCGAAGCTGCCATCCGTGAAGCCCTTCATCAGGCCGAGCTTGCTTGCCTCGGCGACGAAGCCCACCAGCGCAGTCGGGATGCTGCTGTTGTCGGTGAACGTCGTCGAGGTCGCGGTGGCCTGAGCGCCATCGCCGTAGGCCTCAACGAGGATCTTCGCGGCCTCGGCGCGGGTGATCGGGTCGTTCGGCCCGAACATGCCAGCCGAGATGCCGTTTACGAAGCCCTTCTGGGTTGCCGCTTCGATGTACCCGTAGTACGCGTTCGAAGACGGTACGTCCTGATAGGACGCGGTCGCCGGGTAGACGGGGCTGATGCTCAGCGATTCGTCGAGCTGCTGGATGAACTGGGCTCGCGTCTCATTCGACGACGAACCAGCCGCAGCTGCGACGCCCATCGTCCCGAGGACCATGGCGGCCGTTGCAACGACCGTCAGGACCGTGCGGAACTTGTGCATTCGTTCTCCTCCTTCAATCATGGAATCAGTCAGGGAACTAAGGTAGCAACCGAGGTTCCCGAGCCCCGGAGCATCCCCCCTTTCCCTGCAATTTCTTCTTTGGGACAAGGTCTCGACATAATCTTCGTCAGAGTTCTCTCGTTTGGGTCCGCAGACCCTCTACAGCCAAAAACAGGCGACGAAACGCCAGAACGTCCCTGTGAAGGTCCGATCTGGTCGTGCAGGTCCTCTTTGACTTGGGTCATGGTTCGCGCCCAGGCCTGCAAGTTCCTGCTACGAGCGGTCGCCGCTGGAGCCTGACGGAGGTTCCTTAGCGTTCTGTTACCTTCCGCCAGGCGCCGATGGGTTCTGTTGCGGCACCGACATTCCTGTAGACGAGAAGTTGACCATCTTCTTTCAGGTTCAGGCGATTTTCTCAACACTGCGTTCACCTGTACATCTTGGCAGACGCGGCCCCATGCAGGGAACCCTGTCCATTCGGACAGACCTTCCGGACGGCCACGCTACCGTATCTATGGGCGCGGCCGGCGCCATATGCGAGGGATCGCCCCCGAACGAGGGGACGAAAAGGCCCCCGGGACCGTTCGTCCCGAGGGCACAGAAGACGCGATTCCCATCAAGTTCTTATGAAGGAACTCCCTCTCGCCTGCGCAGCGCCGCGCCGACGAAGTCGCGGAAGAGGGGGTGCGGCCGGTTCGGCCGCGAGCGCAGTTCCGGGTGGAACTGGGTGCCGAGGAACCAGGGGTGGCCGACGAGTTCCATCATTTCGACGAGCTTGCCGTCCGGGCTCTTCCCGGATGCGATCAGCCCGGATTCCCCGAGCGCCTCCCGGTAGGCGTTGCTCACCTCAAACCGGTGGCGGTGGCGCTCGTAGATGAGGTCCGTGCCGTAGGCCAGCGCCGCGTGCGTGCCCGGCGTGATGGCGCAGGGGTAGGCCCCGAGGCGCATCGTCCCGCCCTTGTCCTCGACCTCCGTCTGCTCCGCCATCAGGTCGATGACGGGATCCGGAGTGTCCACGTCGATCTCGGTCGTGTTCGCGTGCTCAAGGCCAAGGAGATCCCGGGATGCCTCGATGACCATGGCCTGCATCCCGAGGCAGAGGCCAAGGAACGGCACCTTGTGCTCGCGGGCGTAGCGGATCGCCTGGATCTTCCCCTCGACGCCGCGGGCTCCGAAGCCCCCTGGCACGAGGATGCCGTCCGCGTGGCGCAGGATCTCGTCCGGCTCCTGGTCCTCCAGGCGCTCTGAGTCGACCCAGTCGATATCGACCTGCGCCTCGTGGTGGATCCCCGCGTGGTAGAGGGCCTCCTGGACCGAGAGGTAGGCGTCGTGCAGCGCGACGTACTTGCCGACGATCGCGATCCGCACGGAGCGGTGCGCGCTCTCCTTGTGGCGGACGAGCGTCTCCCAGTCGCGCAGATCCGGCTCCTTCGGGAAGAGCCCGAGCTTCTCCTCGACGATGCGGCCGAGGCCGGCGCTCTCAAGGATGAGGGGTGCCGCATAGATGGTCGACTCGGCGTCCGGGTTCGGAATGACTGCGGTGCGCTCCACATCGCAAAAGAGCGCGATCTTGTCGAGAAGGTCCTTCGAGAGCGGGTGGCGGCTGCGCGCCACGATCACGTCCGGCGAGATCCCGATCGAGCGCAGCTCCTTCACGGAGTGCTGCGTCGGCTTCGTCTTCGCCTCTCCCGACGCCTCGAGGTACGGCACGAGCGTCACGTGGATGTAGAGCGCGTCCTGCCGCCCGACGTCGTACTTGAACTGGCGGATCGCCTCGAGGAACGGCAGCGACTCGATGTCCCCGACCGTCCCCCCGATCTCGCAGATCAGGATCTCGGCGCTTGCGGCCTGCTGCGCCCGATGGATCGTCTCCTTGATCTCGTTCGTCACGTGCGGGATGACCTGCACCGTGCCGCCGAGGTAATCCCCGCGCCGCTCCTTCTGGATGACGGCGCCGTAGATCTTGCCGGTCGTCTGGTTCGACACCGCATTGAGCGAGACGTCCATAAAACGTTCGTAGTGCCCGAGGTCGAGGTCCGTCTCCGCACCGTCGTCGGTGACGAAGACCTCTCCGTGCTGCAGGGGGCTCATCGTACCCGGGTCCACGTTCAGGTAGGGGTCGAGCTTCTGCGCCGTCACGCTGTACCCGCGGGCTTTGAGGAGTCTCCCGAGGGACGCGGCGGTGATTCCCTTGCCGAGGCCGGAGACCACGCCACCCGTAATGAAGATGAACTTGGCCACGCGATTTTCCCTCCCGTTTTCTCGCAGGCCGGGGGCAATAAAAAGGGCGGGCCGCCAGGGGCCCGTAGAGATTCTACGAAGCCCAGGCGGCCAGCGTCAATCCCAATCTTCCGAAGCTTCGCCCGCATCGTCGTCGTCGATCAAGGACTTCGTCCGCTTCTCGAGCGCCACCTTGCCGACGCGCGCCGGCTTCGGCTTCGGCAGCCACTCCCGCAGGCCCCAGGTGCCGTGGGCCGCCGGCAGGAAGCGATAGTCGAGGCTGATCTCCGTGTGCAGCTCCGCGAGCAGCGCCGCGTCGCTTTCGTCCTGGCCGAGCGCCTTGAGCGTCTCGACGAGGAGGGCCCGCGCCGTCATCGGCGCCCCGCTCTGCCTGAGGAGTTCCGCTGCGACTTCGAGCGGTTCGCGCACGCCGTAGGTCTGGTCCAAAAAGCTCACCGTTCCTCTCTCGGTAGCCTCTGCACCTTGAAAGATGCCTGCACGCGAACGTCCCCGCCGCAGCGGGCCCCCCTTGGCAGGCAATCCATGTCGGCCGTAGCGCCGACGCATGCGGATCCGAGGTGCCTTTTCCGCAATCCTTCGCGGCATTCAATGCGGCAGCCGCGCGCCGCTCAAGGTGTCCCGCACGCCCCGCCCGCCGGCAAGGCACTTTCCATCTACTTTAGCGAAGCGGGGTCCCGCTGACAAGCAAGCTACATGCGCTCCGGCGAGTCCACCCCGAGCAGCGTCAGCAGCTCGCGGATGGCGCTCCCGACGGCCGCGACGAGCGCGAGGCGCGCCGCGGAAAGCGAAGGCTCCACCCCGAGCACGCGGTGCCTATTGTAAAAGGAATGAAACGCCTGCGCGAGCTCCGTCGCGATGCGCGGAATGCGGTGCGGCTCGAGCGCCCTCGCCGCCTCCTCGAGTTCCTCCGGCAGCTGCCCAAGCCGGCGCAGGATCTCGAGTTCCTCTTCCGAGGAAAGCAGCGAGAAGTCCGGCTGCACGCCCTGCGATTCCGCCGCCGCCTGGCGGCGGATCGAGGCGATGCGCGCGTGCGCGTACTGCACGTAGAAGACGGGGTTCTCGCTCGACTCCTGCTTCGCGAGCTCAAGGTCGAAGTCGAGCGGCGTGTCGTGCGAGCGCATGAGGAAGAAGTAGCGGGCGGCGTCGCGCCCGATGTCCGAGAGCAGTTCGTCGATCGTCACGAGCTCGCCAGCGCGCTTGCTCATGTTCTGCGGCGTGCCGCCGCGCATGAAGCGCACCCACTGGACGAGCAGGACCGTAAAGCTCCCGGGGTCGTGCCCGAGCGCCTCCATGGCGGCGCGCATGCGTGCGACGTAGCCGTGGTGGTCGGGCCCCAGGAGGTCGATGACGCGGGTGTAGCCGCGCCCATACTTGCCGTGGTGGTAGCCGATGTCCGGCGCGAAGTAGGTGTAGTTTCCGTCAGAGCGCACGATGACGCGGTCCTTGTCGTCCCCGAGGAGGTCCGTGCGCAGCCAGCGGGCGCCGTCCCGGTCCTCGAGGAGCGGGATGGCCCAAGGGTGCTGCGCGAGCGCAGCGACGCGCTCGCCGGGCGGCTTATCATGGAGGATTCCGCGGCGCCCGAGTTCCGCCATCGTCTCCTCGACGCCGCTGCCCGCCCGGAAGTCGGCCTCCGAGAAGAAATTGTCGAAGCGCACGCCGTACGCCTCCAGCGTCGCAAGCCGCATGCGCCCGATCTCCGCAAGCGCCCAGGCCCTCAGGACCGCGACCTGCTGCTCTCTTGCCATGCTGGAGAAGCCGCTTGGGGCCTGCGCCTTGAAGCGGGCTGCGAGGTCCTTCACATACTCGCCGTGATAGCCGTCCTCCGGGATCTCCGTCGGACCCCCCGGCAGCTCCATGCGCACGAGGATGGATAACGCGAAGTTGTCGATCTGGGTGCCGGCGTCGTTCACGTAGTATTCGGTCAAGACCTCGTGTCCCGTGATGCGCAAGAGCCGCCCGAGCGTGTCCCCGACCGCCGCCGCGCGCGCCGAGACGACGTTCAGGGGCCCCGTCGGGTTCGCGGAGATGAACTCTAGGAGGATGCGCTCGCCCTTGCCCATGTCGCTCGAGAGGTACGCGCGTGCGTCCTCCTGCAGCGCCCCCAGGATGCGCGGGTGGAAGGCTCGCGTCAGGCGGAAGTTCAAAAAGCCGGTGCCCGCGATCTCCGGCGGCGTGAAGTCCTCCCCGGCCTCGATCTCCCGCGCGATGCGCTCCGCGATTTCCCGCGGCGGCCGGCGCAGGGGCCGCGCGAGCTGCATGGCGATGTTCGTCGCGTAATCGCCCATCTTCGGGTCCTTCGGGCGCTCGATCGCGAACTCGGGCGGCTCCTCATGCCAGCCCTCGGCCTGCGCGGCGCGCAGGTAGGCCTCGCGGACGACGGCCCGCAGCTGCCGGCTAAACACCACCGAGACGCACCCCCTGTGCGATCAGCATTTCCCTGAGGCACTTCGCCGCAAGCAGTGCCGTGATCCCCGCGGGGTCCCGGCTCGGCAGCACCTCGACGATGTCGGCGCCGACGAGCGGCAGGGCGGCGAAGGTGCGAACAGCCGCGAGGAGCTCCTGCGCGGACGCCCCGCCCGGCTCCGGCGTGCCCGTGCCGGGCGCGGCGGACGGATCCGCGACGTCGATGTCGAGCGTGAGGTAGATCTTGCGATCCCCGATCTCCCGAAGAGCCGCCTGCACGCTCTCTTGGGAGAGGTCTGAACGCAGAAAGCCGCGCCGCCCCCATTCCTCCGCGCTTGCGGAGCGGATCCCGAGCTGCAGCACGTTCTCGCGCCCGAGAAGCTGCTGTCCGTGGTAGACGATCGCCGCGTGACTGAGTGGTTCACCGAGGTACTGCGAGCGCAGGTCCGCGTGGGCGTCGAGCTGGACGAGCGCGAACTCCCCGCGGCTCCTGAGCGCCCGCAGCGCCCCCAGCGTCACGAGGTGCTCGCCGCCGAGGAGAATCGGCAGATGGCCCCTCTCCGCGATCTCGAGCGTCGCCTCTTCCGTCCTGCGCAGCACCTCCGCGGGGTTGCCGAACGGCAGGTCGAGATCGCCGCAGTCGTGGAGGAAGCCGCCCGGCACCGATGCGCCGAGGGCGGGCGAAAAGTCCTCAAGCCCGTGCGTCGCGGCGCGGATCGCCAAAGGACCCTCGCGCGAGCCGGGATTGTAGGACGCGGTGCCGTCGAACGGCACGCCGAAGAGTTCCGCCTTCGGGTCGCGCGCATCCTCCTGGGCCCAGAGCGGGCGGCCAGGATGCAGTACGCGCATCTACTCGATCAGCGCCGCCGCGAACGGCGGCAGCGCGAAGGCGGCCTCATGCACCTCGGCGGTGTAGTAGCGGGTGGCAAGCGCGGCGGCGCGCTCCTTCGAGACCTCTCGCGGCAGCGGCTGACCCGCGCCTGCGGTGAAGCTCCAAAAGCCGCTCGGGTAGGTCGGCAGCGGCGAGAGATAGAGGAGGCGGTGCGGGAAGGAGCTCTGCATGCTTTGCGAGACGCGGCGCACGACGTCGCCGTTCACGAACGGCGACTCTGATTGCGCGCAGACGATGCCGCCCGCCCGCAGCGCTTCTTTGCAGGCCGCGTAGAACTCCGGGCTGTAGAGCCCGACGGCCGGGCCGACGGGGTCCGTGGAGTCCACGAGGATGACGTCGAAGGAGTTCTTGTGCTCCTTGATGTAGGAAACGCCGTCCTCATGCAGCACCCTGACGCGCGGGTCCGCAAGACCGGATGCCACCTCCGGCAGGTACTCGCGGCAGACGGCCGTCACGCGCGGGTCGATCTCGCAGAGGACGGCCTCCTCCACTTCCTTGTGCTTCACCACTTCGCGGATCGTGCCGCCGTCGCCGCCGCCGATCACGAGCACGCGGCGGGGACTCGGGTGCGACATCATCGGGAGGTGCGCAAGCATCTCGTGGTAGACGAACTCGTCCTTCTCGGTCACCTGGAAGGTGCCGTCCAAGAAGAGTGCCCGCCCGTAGGAGAGGGTGTCGACGACCAAGATCTCCTGAAACTCCGAGACTTCGCGGTGCAGGACCGTCTTCGCCCTGAGGCCGAGGCGCACGTCCTTGCCCTGGATCTCCTCGATCCAGAGCTCCATCGGCGGCCGCGACATCAGTACCAGAGAGCGGCGGCTGCGAATGCGCAGCCCATCCGCTCGACGCGGTGATCGACGGACTTGATCTGCACTTCGCGCAGCGCGCGGCCGCGGTGCTCGAACGCCGCCTCGACCATGCGCCGGATCTCCGCCTCGGCGTCCTGCCGCGTGCAGCGGCCAGAGAACTCCATGATCACGCCATAATCCCCGTCTTCGCCGATCCCTACGCCGATCGCCGCGGCGATCATCTCGCCCGTGATCTCGCTCTCGATCGCGCCGTAGGCCGTGGGAACGAGGCTCCCCGGCGGGATCTTGAGCTCGTCCACCTGCTGGGCGCCCGGAGGGAGGATGGAGGAGACGCGAAGCAGGTTCACATTGCCGATGCCGGCTTCAAGCAGCGCGTTGTCAAACGCGTTGAGCCGGGTCGGTCCCTCCGCCGCGGCGGCAACGAGGGTGTATTTGCGCGGGGTCTCGAGCAAGGACGGGTAGCTCCCTTCGAAAAAAGTCAACGAGAAGTATAGCATGTAGGGCCCGCGCGCGCCGCGTTCCTGAGCGGGGTTGGGGTTCGTATTTATCTGGATGCACGCGTCACTCACGCGGGGTGCACATCGAGGACGGATGCCTCCGATCGGTGCACCCCGGACGATCTGGTTTCGGGGTCCACCTCAGGAAGTCACGTGGCGGGCAAACCGTCGCACGCACTTCAAGGCGCATGCTGGACGCGGGCCCGGCAAATGTCGGCATGCGGATGCTCAGAGCTGAGCGCCGTCTACCATTAAACCCATGTCGCTCGCGGCGCGCGCGAGCGGCAGGTCCCACGCCATGTGTGACTTTTCGCATATCTTTGCGCGGACGAAATGAAATGCTTCCTGCACCTCTGTGTGGAGCGACGTGAGTCGCTCCACACCACCACGTTGCTGTCGCAGCGCACCTCGCGGTGTGTCGGCGTTCGCGACGGCTTGCGCCCCTGTAAGTGCACTCGGGAAGTCCGTCCCGAGTGCACTCTGTTCAGTCACCAAACTTTGCGTTCAGAGCCCTCTGCACGACGAAGGCCAGGCAACGGGCCATCCCGTGCCAACGGTCGCGGATCCCTTCCGCACCAGCCTCGGTTAGGGCAAGGTGGCGAGCCATTGCACCACCGGGTTCGTGCCGTGCTGGATGTCCCCGACGGTGAGGTTCAGCGGGATCTGGGCCGGCAGGGTGGCCCGTGCCTTCCCCTTGATTGCCGATACCCAGTTCGAGGATACCTGGAAGGCGACGTGCAGGACCGGCGTCACATATAGGGCGACGTTGCCCCAGCCCGCGGTTGCCTCGCCGATGGTGCTGCCCACCCGGACGCCGAGGCCCGGGCCGGTCAGAGCATCGGCCATCATCATCGCAGAGCTGAAGGTACCGTCAGACTGCAGGACGTAGAGTCTGCCATCGAAGGTCGGCGGGATCAGGGGGAGAAACGGGGCAAATCCCTGGGGAAAGGCCAGGTTCACGTCCGACGACTCGTACTTCAACGGCAGGTGTTCAAGCCAGGGGGCGATCACGTTCGAGCTACCGCCGCCGTTCTGCTGGAGATCCAGGACGATGACTGGGCTGCGCTGCGCGGCCACCTCTTGGAAGAAGGCCGACACCGCCTGACGGTAGGAGGCATCGTCGACGCAGGACGTCAGGACGAAGAAACCGTAGCGCGGTGTGACAAACCAAGTCCAGTTGGTGCTTTGGTGGCCCTGCTGCAGTTCCGCCATAGGGACCTCGAAGCGTCCATCGAAACCCTCCAAGGCACTCCACTCGGTCTTCAAGAGGCGGCCGACATCGGAGCGCAGCGGAAGTTCCGCCGTGAACGTGCTGCCGTCAGCGCGCTGCAACCGCAGAGCGACGCGCCCTCTGGGCGACACGAGGCCCAGTCCGCGCAGCGTGGAGTCTGCCCGCAGCTCAACCGCACCGAAGTAGCGCACAAAGATCGCGTCACCGGCGATGAGGCTTGTGAGCCGCCGTTGCACCTGTTCCGTGGGTACGCCAGAGATGGCAAGGACCCGGTCTCCGGTCTGCACGGTGGTTGGCGTATCCGGCAGCCGCATTGTGACAAGTCCGTCGGAGGCCCAGTAGAAGGCAACCGGCAGTGCAGAGGCTCCCGGGTACGAGGCTGCAAACCCATAGACAGCCGTGTGCGGGTCATGGAACCACGCCGCCAGGCGCTCCTCGACGTCCACGATCCGCCAGTTTGGCAAAGGGCTGGCCGCGAGGGCTAGCTCCTTGGCGGCGAAGGTCTTGAAAGCCTCGCGTTTTGCTGCGTTCGCCAGCATCGGGTGGCTTTCGAGCTTCTGGATCACGAACCTCAGTTCCCGCTGCTGGGCAGTCACGCGGGCACTTGGCCGGAAAGCACCGAGGGCGCTCTGCAGGGAGCACCCCGAAAGCAATACCGCGCAACCCAAGGCGAGAGCCACCGCCGCCCATCCCTTGCAACGCATGTCCGCACACCTCTTCGCTACCCGGGCACAGTGCGCAATCGATGGGGCTGCGCGACCGGGCAAATGACAAGCTTGTCCCTCTGGTCACATGACCTTCCAAACCCGGGAGTGGTTGCAGGGGGTCGTTCACCGGACCCCGTCGGGGCTAGGGGAGCCGCCGTTGATGCTGGCCTCTTCGGGAGGTTCGCTGTGCTCCAAGAATTTCCTGCGATGCGGTTCGCCCTCACTTGTCCTCGTCAATTTACCGTTGGAACTGTTGAAGATGCTCGGCTAGGGGGCGAAGCCTTAAGTACTATTCATGAATAATGTGAAGAGTTGTGGTTTCCGTTTGCATTCTGCGCAATGAAGTTCTGCCTGTTACGGAAGTGCATGGTCCTTAAAAGCAACCATTTGCGCAAGGATGTCCTACCTACAGGTGCCAATTTGTGGGAAAAGTCACACCATGAAGCGCACCGCTCCTCAGCGCGCTGCGCGAGGAGTACACGACGCCAGATGGATCGCCTCAAGCCCACGCAGCACTTTCGCTTTCGCAAGCTCGGCGGCCCAGTTCTACGAGGGCCTGTGTCATGTTCACCACCGCAAAGAGCTGCCATTCCGCGCGGAACACGGCAACTGCGGCAGCCCGTTCCTCCTCCTCGATTCTCCCGAGCCTAGCAGCCGCCGCCAAGGCCGCCCGCGTTTCGGCGTATGCGACGCGGGACGCCGCCACGGCCTCTGCCGCCGAAACCGCTTCATTCACGCTGTCCGAGCCGTCCTCGGCAACATAGAGTTTGACGAGGGCGCTTGTGTCGAGATAGAGGATCATCTCCGCATGTCAGCCACGAGGTCCGAGACGTTCCCTCCGCGCACCTGCGCCGGCCGCGTGCAGCCGCGCGGCTTGCCGGATCCCCGATCCACCACGCCTTCCGCTTCCAGCGCCGCCAGCGCGGGGGCGCTTCCAGACACCGGCAACATGCGTGCAACGGGTGCGCCACGGTCGGTGATCAAGAGGGCTTCGCCAGCGCGAATGCGACGAAGGTATCCTGCCAAGCCCTCGCGCAGATCTCGTACAGACACATGTTCCACAAAACTCACCTCTTGTGTACACATCGTAGCGTCAGCGTACGCGCGTCACACGACCTCAATCCATTCACCGGCCAACTGCGGATCCATTGCGCGCAAGCCGCGTCGCCCCGCACGGGAGCAATGCGGCAACACCAGGCGGATCCGCGGCTCCAGGCAGCGATCAGGCAGGTCGGATCCCTCTATCTCTACCAACTTGAGCCCCAGGGCGCGAAGTTCTTCGGCGACCTCCTCCAGATCGTCTACCGCAGGCTCGCAAACCTTGCCGTTCACGCGCGGCTCGCCCGCGAGTGCGTCCACGGACAAATCAGGGTGGAGTGGCAGCACAATGCTCAGTTCTCGCGACGAGGTGCTCGTCACAATCGTCAGGCGCCTTGGCTACGTCTCGCGCGTCGGACTCGAGCGCAACTACTTCCGCTTCGAAAGGACGGCCCTAAGGGCGCTCGCGAGACCGACGGAACGCGGCCACCTGAAGCGCACGATCCGCCAGGGCCCGGCGATCTACCACGTCGAGAGGCGGGAAGCCCAGGCGGAGCACACAGGGCGGCCGTGTCCGACGCGATCCTCCTCCTCAGACCAGAGCGATGGAAGCTCGAGGTTTCCGTGGTCGGGACGCGCGCGAAGGCGGACGCCTTACGCATGCGCAGCGACCGGCTCCTGTGGCTCGAGGTGGAGCACAGAAGCCACGGCAAGGCACTGACGAAGATCGCGGCATACCGGGAGTCCTGCCGGCGGAACTGTCTAACGCGCTCGCGTGACACGCCAAATCTGCGGCCGATCTCTCCGCCGGTCACAAGCTCGTCGCTCATCCCAGAGCCGCGGCCTCTTCGTGTTCCTCCTCGACCTGCATGCCGACAAGAGGCGCGTGGCCGTTCACGCCAGCCGAACGGAGCGCCTGGACGAACAGCGCGGTGGCACGCGTCGCCGCTTGATAGGCATCCTCGGCATCGAGACAGAAGGTGGCGCCTACCGTGCCGGCGCCGGAGTCCTCGCTCGCCGCAGGAGCCGCGAGTTGCTGCCGCGTCTGCAGATCCTCGAGGGCTATAAGCAGGCGGTCGCTCGTCTCCCCGTCAGGCGACAGGACGCCCACCCGGGCGTCCAAATGCACCGTGAACTCCATGCCGCTCATCTCCTTCCCTTCGGCGGCCATTGAAAGCCGTACCTGCGCATCCGCGAGATCACATTCTTGAGCGCCCTGTGATCCGATGCCGCAGTTCTCCGCCACAGGCGTCCGCCGATGGTCAGACGCCGCTCGGCTTATCGTGCGAGAGCCTGTGCCCGTGGCTCGATACGCCTTGGCTGAGGCGCCCGAGGTGCTGAGGGCTGCGCTGCTGACGCCGGAGTTCCTGCATCGAAGAGAGGCCGCTTGGGCGCAGCACGCTGGCAGCGGGAATGATCCCCTGCTGCTGCATGGCGGCGCGCAGGCGCTCCTGCGCGGCGGCCGGGATGACGATCCAACGGTCCCCGAGCAGTTCCACAAGTTCCTTGCGCACGGCGGGGATGGCTGCGACGCGGGTCCGCATCTCGTGGGTGTCGCACGCGATCAAGGCCACCTCGAGGAACTGCACGGTCCCGACATCGCACAGCCATTCCTCGAGGCGGAACGCAACCGGCTGCGGCAGCCCGTCCTGCGCGATCTCCGCAAAGAATCCGCGGATCTCCCCAGCGCTCGTTCCCTCGCTGGCCGCGAGCGCGACGAGGCCCTGCTCGATGCGGTAGGTCGTGACGACGTCGACCTTTACCGGCCGGGCATAGCACTCAAGCCGCGCCTGCAGTTCCGGTGCGGCGTAGTCCGTGAGGAGGAGGTCGCCGCTCGGCAGGATGCGCGCCTTGCCCTCGAGCGGGAGCGACGGCAGCGGCCGGCCGGCGACCATCGCCGCGCCGGAGGGGCTGAGGCGGACCGCGGGCTCGCCGTCGATCATCGCCGCCTCGATGAGCCCGAGCTCCCCCGCCGCGAGCAGGCAGTTCCCTGCGGCCTGCCGCGCTTCGACGCTGCGCACGCGGAGGGGGACCGAGAATACGTCATCGAGCCAGCGCAGCGGCGTCAGCCAGATCTTCTCGTCCAGCAGGCGGAAGAGCGCCAGCGCCGCAATCTCCCGGTTGATCAGGAGCTCGATCAGCGAGAAGACGCTGGAGCGCCAGAGTTCGTCCCTGCCAGCCCTCTGGACGGCCGCCTGCCAACCTGGCGCAGCGACGAGAGAGCCCAGCCGAACATCGAGGAGCCCGGTGGCGAGCCCCGTCCAGAGCAGCATCCCGACGTCGCGGCCATCCTCCGACCAGGGAAGCGTGCTGTCCCGCGCGGCAGGCGCTGCCAGCGTCCGCACGATCTGCCCCCAGGCGGGCGAGGCCGAAGAAAATGCAAGAGAGCCGCGCACGGCGTAGATCGGAA
>JAKAPV010000012.1 GCA_021806845.1 Bacillota bacterium
GCCGTCGTCGAGGAGCGCCAGCGCATCGGCATGGACCTGCACGACGGCACCATCCAGCAGCTCTACGCGATCGGACTGACGCTGGAATCGGTCATCGACATGCTCGATCCCGAGGACGAGGCCGCGCGCGGCCGACTGGACCGCCTCGCCGACCAGCTGAACCAGACCATCGCGAACATCCGCCACTACATCTTCGACCTGCGGCAGGACTCCTCGAACATCAGCGTGCCGGAAGCGCTGATGCAGATCGCCGCCCAGCTTGGCGTAAACTCCATTACAAGGATTGACGTCCAGTCAGATGCGTGGTCCCATCTTTCTCGGGACCAGGCAACAGCGCTTTGGCACATCGCCCGTGAGGTCCTGAGCAACGCGGCCCGCCACGGCCACCCAAGCCGAATCGTCATCACGGTTGCCGGCGGCACCGCTTCGGATCGCGACGTACGGATCACCTTCCGAGATGACGGAAAGGGGTTCGACCCCCACCAGTACTTCGACGCAACCCACCACGGCCTGCGCAACGTCGTTCTGCGCTCGCGCCAGCACCACGGCGACGCAGAGATCCAATCCACCCCAGGCGAAGGCACCGCGGTGCAGGTGCGTTTCACCCCGGAAGAGAACGTTATGGCAGAGGAGGACGCGGAGTAGATGGCCAACGAAATTCGGCTGGTGATCGTCGATGACCATGAAGTCGTGCGCATGGGTCTCACCTCGCTGTTCGAGGGGCATGCGGACGTCAAGGTTGTCGGCCAGGCCGGCAGCGTGCAGGAAGCGCTCGAAGTCGTGCGCCAGGAGAAGCCGGACGTCGTCGTGATGGATGTTCGCCTCACTGACGGGAGCGGCGTGGAAGCCTGCCGAGAGATCCGCTCCGAACTTCCCGACACGCGCGTCATCATGCTCACCTCGTACTCGGACGACGAAGCGCTGTTCGCATCGATCATGGCCGGCGCCTCCGGCTACATCCTCAAGCAGACGAGAGGGCGCGTCGTCGTGGAGGCCGTCACCACGGTCGCCCGCGGCGGCAGCCTGTTCGACCCGCTTGTGGCCGGACGGGTGCTGGAGCGCCTGCGCGGACAGACCACAACGCGGCCGGACGACCCCATCTCGACCCTCACCCCGCAGGAGCGTCGCATCCTCCACCTGATCGCCGACGGCATGACGAACAAGGAAATCGCGAAGGAAGTCTACCTGAGCGACAAGACCGTGAAGCATTATGTTTCGAACATCCTGCAAAAGCTCGGACTCGCCAGGCGCTCGGAGGCGGCCGCGTTCATCGCGCGCTTCGAGGCGGAGCATGGCAGCGAGGACCCCACGAACTCATAACCGGATGATCACCGATCGCACGGAGGCAGCCTTGATGCTTCGGGTGCAGACCGGTGAGGAGGCCGCCCTGCGTCAGGTCTATGACCTGCATGCAGAGCGGCTTTTCCGCATCCTCGCGCTGCTCTTGCAGGACCACCACCAGGCGGAGGACGTGCTGCAGCAGGTGTTCCTGCAGGCATGGCAGACCGCCGCAAGCTACGACCCCGTGCGGGCACCGCTCTCGGCCTGGCTCACCAGCATCGCGCGCTCCCGCGCCTTGGACGCGCTGAGGCGTCGGCGCAAGGAGACGCTGCTCGGCGACCCGAGCGGCATCGATCCGCCCCCGCAGCCCGACCGGCTCGACCTCCTGGGCGCGCTCGCAGACCTGTCGGAGCTGGAGCGACGAGCGGTCGAACTCAGCTACTTCGGAGGGTTTCCGCACCGCGAGATCGCCCGGCTGCTCGGGCTGCCGCTTGGAACGGTGAAGTCGACGATCCGCCGGGCCCTGCGCAAGATGCGAAGCGAGCTTGGAGAGGAGGGAGAGCATGCAAAAGACGCAGCACCTCACAGATGAGGATCTCCTCTTGCTGCTCTCCCGTGGAGAGGAGTCCCCGCATCTTCGCAGTTGCGCCAGCTGCGCCCGGCGCAGCCGCGCGATCGGCGATGCGATGCGAGACTGGCCGCTGCCCGGCGCACCCCTGCCGGCGTCCGCCTGGGAAGGGGTCGCAAGGTCGGTACGCCGCCGTCCCCTCCCCTCCCGCCGCCGCCTGCCCGCGCTGGTGGCCGCCCTTGCGGCGCTATTGCTGCTGGCGACGTCCGGCGCCTTCCTCTGGAGCCATCCGCCCGGCGGCATGCAGCGCCTCGTCGGTACCGCGCGCGCGCCGAAGGCAGCGGCGCGGCTGCTCCCCCTGGGCGGCGGCGCGCTCTTCTTCGCCTGGGGCTTGCCGCCCCCCCCGCACAGGGAGGTCTACGAGCTCTGGGCGATTCGCGGCAAGAGGCACATCCGCGCGGCGGTCTTCCGCCCGGATGCCTTCGGCCGAGCCATCCTCACGATACCCGCAGCGCTGCTCGCGTCCTCCTACGGAGTGACGCTCGAGCCTTCGCCCGGGGCATCGCACCCCAGCAACCGGCGTGTACTGCACGAATAGTCCCTGCATTAATCCAAACTGATACCTGCCTACGTATATGGGACAGACCCGTAAAGAGGAGGTCTGTCCCTTGCTTCGTTCCTTCTTCGGCCGCGCGGCGCTCGCCGCCGTCGTCCTGGCGTTAGCCGCGCCGGCGATGGCCAGCGCGCAGTCTCCCAGCGTTCCGGACTTCACCCAGTACGGGTTCCCGACCGTCGTCGCATCGACTTCGCTCGCCGCCGGCGCCGCCGGCTCCCTGTCATACGGCGCTCTCACCGTGCAGATCCCCGCAGGAGCATTTGCCGACCCGGTCCAGTTCGAACTGCTGCAGGGTCCTGTCGCGAGTTTCCAGATGGGGGCACCCACTGGCGAGACAGTGATCTCCGACTTCGCGTTCAAGGTCGTCGACGAGACGACGGGCGCGCTCGTAGGCACTTTCCTGAAGCCCGTCACGCTCACGCTGATGAGCGCTGACGTGACATCGCAGAGCGTGTACTACAACGTCGCGACGTCGGGCGCACTGACGCCGAACCCGGTCGCGGCGACGATCACCGGCACGACCCTCACCCACCCGATCGCCGCGGCGATGGTCGGCTGGGCCGTGACCTCCCCCACCTCCACGGTGGCCCAGGTCCCGGACTTCACGCAGCACGGCTTCCCGCAGGTCGTCGCATCGACGACCCTCGCGATGGGGGCCGCAGGATCGCTCTCCTACGGCGGCATGACGGTGCAGATCCCCGCAGGCGCCTTCGACTGCGCGGTGAAGTTCGAGCTCTTGCAGGGACCGATCGCGACCTTCCAGGCACCTGCAGGCCAGAACGTCATCGCCGACTTCGCCTTCAGGGTGATCGAAACCGCCACTGGACGCCTGATCGGCACCTTCCAAAAGCCCGTCACCTTCACCCTGCAGAGCAGCGCCGTCTCGCACAGGAGCATCTACTACAACGTCTCGACATCCGGCATGCTGACGCCGAACCCGGTGCCGGCGACCATCTCCGGCACGACCCTCAGCCACCCGATCCCCGTCGCCATGGTCGGTTGGGCCGTGACCTCTCCCGCCGCGTCGGTGGCGGGAGCCACGACGCCGAGCACCGGCATCCCGGTGCTGCCGTTCGCAGCGGCAGGCATCCTCGCGATCGGCGGCGGCGTGCTGCTCCTGCGCCGTGCGCGGGCCTAAGGCCCTCCGCAGGGTCGCCATCTCCCTGATCGCGGGCGGGATCGTCATCCTGACGCTCCCGCTCCTGATCATGGGATACGCCTGGCTCGGCCAGGCCCGCCTGCAGGCAAGCGCGCCGCACTGGCAGCGTCGCTCCCCTGCCGCGGGCCCCGCGGCCGCACTGGCAGCGGCAACCTACGCGCAGCCGGCAGCCGGGAGCGAGGCCGCCATTCTGCAGGTGCCGCGCCTCGGGCTGAACCTCGCCGTGCTCCAGGGGACGAGCGACGCCATCCTGGCAGTCGCCCCGGGCCACGAGCCGCAGAGCGTGATGCCAGGAGAGCCTGGTACCGCGGTGATCGTCGCGCACAACCTGACCTTCTTCCGCAATCTTGACCTCTTGCAGGCCGGGGATGCGGTGACGGTCCGCGACACCGCAGGCACCTTCACCTTCCGGGTCACCGGTCACCGCATCGTTCCGGCGCAGGCGTCCCTGCCCAATACGCCGCAGGCTTCGCTAGCCCTGATCGCCTGCTATCCCCTGAACGCCCTCTACCTGACCCCGCAGCGCTATGTCGTGTTCGCCACCCTGACGCGGCCTGCGGCCCAGCGGAAGACCCAGGCGGCGCGGCCGGCAAGCTTGCCGATGGCGTTCCAGGCGACGTTGCCGCCAGACCTGCAGCGGGTCCCGCTCTGGCTCTCCGATACGCACCTCACCGTATCCACGGCGAACTTCACCGGCGGGAGCAGCATCCCGCTCACCGCGAGCGGCGGCAGCTGGAGCCTCGTCGCCCAGTCGATCCGCATGTTCGCCGGCACCTTGCGCGCACTCTCCGGCGGTGCGCATCCTGCGCTGGCGGGATTCGGCCCGTCACCGGAGCTGATCGGCTTCCCCCCAGGAAGCTACTTTGCCATCCGCCCGGATGCGGCGGTTGAAATCACGGCCGCACTGCTTGCGGACGGCAGGCCGGAGACGGTGACCGTCTCGCTGCCGTACGCGACGCTCGAGGCGGGGCCCTCCCGGCGATCCGGCAGCTACACCGCGACGCTCGGGGTTGCGGGAAGCAGGCTGTATCTCGTCTCGGTGCGCTGGGGTGACTAGGCAAAGGGCAGACGAAGGCGCTCCGGCCAGGGCCGGAGCGCCTTCGCTTCGTCTACTCCTAGGGGCGCTGCGGCACGAAGTGCCGCTGCTGCTCGGCGACCGCCTTGATCCGGTCCTCGGCGATGCGTTCCGCGGCTGCGCTTGTCGTAGAGCCTTCGGCTTCCGCCCGACGGAAGACCGCGAGGAGGCGCTCCCCGATCTGCGCGACGCGCAGGAAGGCGCGCTCGCGCTGGTAGCCGCCGTCCTCGAACTCGTCGGCGATGTTCACGATGCCACCGCCGTTCACGATGAAGTCCGGTGCGTAGAGGATGCCCGCCGTTCGCAGCGCCTCCGCGATCTCCGGCGTCTTCAGCTGGTTGTTCGCGGATCCGCAGACCGCCTTCGTACGCAGGCGGGGGAGCGTCTCCTGGTTCAGGATGAGGCCGAGCGCGCAGGGGGAGAACACGTCGCATTCCACATCGAAGATCTCCTCGCTCGGCACGACGCGCGCGCCGGTCTCCGCGGCCACCGCCTCGGCGCGCTCCGGGTAGAGATCGCAGATCGTCACCTGGGCGCCGTCCTGGACGAGCCGGCGGGCAAGGTCGGAGCCGACGTTCCCAGCCCCCTGGATCGCGACGTGCCGGCCTTTCGGCTCCGGCGTGCCGTAGGTGTGCTGCAGGCAGGCGCGAATCGAGGAGTACGTGCCGAGCGCCGCGGCCTTCGAGGGGTCACCGCTCTTGTGCGGCCGCCCGACGAGGTAGCGCGTCGTGTGCGCCATCACCTCCACGTCGTTCGGCGTGAGACCGACGTCCTCGCCCGTGTAGACGCGCCCGGCGAGCATCTCGACAAAGCGCCCCGCCGCGCGCAGCAGGAGGTCGGTCTTCTCCTCCGGGTCGTTGTAGATGACGCACTTCGACCCGCCGAAGTCGATCCCGGCAAAGGCATTCTTGTAGGTCATGCCGCGCGAGAGCCGGAGCGCGTCGGCGATCGCCTCGTCCTCGCTCGCGTAGCGCCAGTTGCGCATGCCGCCAAGGCCCGGGCCGAGCGTCGTGTCGTGGAGGGCGACGATCATGCGCAGTCCGGAGACCTTGTCGTAGTTGAAGATCAGCTGCTCGTGGCCGTGCTCCGCCATGGCCTGAAAGATGTCCATCGTTCTCCTCCTTGCCTCAGACGCCGAACGGGTTCACAGGCTTCTCCGCGGTGTGCACCAGAACGGTCTTCTGCTCCGTGTAGAGGTGCAGGGTCTCCATCGCCATCTCACGGCCGAAGCCGGACTGCTTGTAGCCGCCGAAAGGAAGTCCGGGGGCACCGGTGAGCGGCGTGTTGACACCGATGAGACCGGATTCCACGGCCCGCGCCACCCGGTGCGCCTGGCCGACGTCCCGCGTCCAGATCGTGCCTGCAAGCCCATAGTCCACGCCATTCGCGATGGCGACGGCTTCCGCCTCCGTGGAGAAGCGCGTCGCGGTCACGACGGGACCGAAGATCTCCTCCTGGGCGACACGGCTCTCGGCCCGAACGTCCCCGAGCAGGGTCGGCAGGTAGAAGGCCCCCTTCTCCTGCACCCCCTCCGGACGGCCCCCGCCCAAGAGCAGCTTCGCGCCGTCCTGCACTCCCTGGCGGACGTAGCCGTCCACGCGGGCCTCATGCTCCCGCGAGATGAGCGCCCCGATCTGCGTCTTCGGGTCGAGGGGATCTCCCACCCGCAGGGTCTTCGCCTTTTCCTCGAAGCGGCCCAGGAACTCGTCGTAGACGCTCTCGTGGATGATCAGGCGCGAGCGCGCCTCACAGGACTGGCCGGCGTTGTAGTAGATGGCGTAGACCGAACCGGCGACAGCCGCGTCGAGGTCCGCGTCCTGGAACACGATGTTCGGGGACTTCCCGCCGAGCTCGAGCGTCACGCGCTTCAGGAGCCTGGATGCCCGCTCCATCACCCTTCTGCCGGTCTCCGTCTCGCCGGTGAAGGTGACCTTGCGGATCCCGGGATGCTCGACAAGGTAGTCTCCGATCTCGCCGCCAGGCGCCGGCACGACGTTCACGACGCCATCCGGGATGCCCGCGTCGCGGCAGATCTCGCCCAGCAAGAGGGCGGTGATCGGCGTCGCGGAAGCGGGCTTGAGGACAACGGCGCAGCCGGCCGCGAGGGCCGGCGCGAGCTTCCAAGCCGCCATCATCAAGGGATAGTTCCAGGGGACGATCTGAGCGCAGACTCCGATCGGTTCGCGCAGCGTGTAGGCGAGCATGCCGCCGCCCTGCGGGATCGTCTCGCCGCAGAGTTTCGTGACGGCGCCCGCGTAGTATTCGAAGTCCTCGACCGCCTGCGCGATCTCGGCCTTCGCGCTCCAGAGGGCCTTGCCCGCGTTGCGGGCCTCGATCACAGCCAGCTCGTCCTGGCGCTCCGCCAAGAGCTGCGCCAGCTTAAAGAGGGCGCGCGCCCGCCGTCCAGGCGCCATGCGCCCCCACGGTCCCTTGAGGGCGGCGTTCGCCGCCTCGACCGCCTTGTCGATCTCATCCCGACCGCCAAAGTACACCTGCGCGAGCGGTTCCCCCGTCGCAGGTTCGAAGACCGTGCGCGACGCTCCGGACATGACCTCTTTGCCGCCGATGAAAAGGCCGTACGTCGAGCGCATTGATTCCGCCATCATCCATTCCCCCTGCTTCAAGAAAGGCGCCGCCGCGAGGTTGCGGCGGCGCCTTCACGCCTTCTCGAAGATGGCCGCTACCCCTTGCCCTACACCTACGCAAAGGGTGGCCGCCGCATAGCGGATATCCCGGTGACCGAATTCGTGCAGGATCGTCGTGCAAAGTCGCGCCCCCGTCATCCCAAGCGGGTGGCCGATCGCGATCGCCCCGCCGTTCGGGTTGACGATCTCCGGATCGAGGCCGAGCTCCCGTATGCAGGCCAGGCTCTGGGAGGCGAACGCTTCATTGAGTTCCACAAGTCCGAGGTCGGAGACGGAGAGGCCCGCCCGCCCAAGGGCCTTGCGCAGCGAAGGCACGGGCCCCATGCCCATGTAGCGCGGATCTACGCCCACCTCGGCGGCGGCGACGAAGCGGGCGCGCGGTCTCAGGCCGTAGCGACGGACCGCCGCTTCGGAGGCGACCAGCACGGCTGCCGCGCCGTCGTTGACCCCGGATGCGTTGCCTGCGGTAACGGTGCCGTCCTGGCGGACGATCGGCCGCAGTTTCGCGAGGCCCTCCAGGGTCGTGTCCGGCCGCGGGTGCTCGTCCACCGCGACGAGTTCCGTTCCGCGGCCCTGCGGCGAGAGCACCGGCACGATCTCGTCGCGGAATCTCCCGGCCGCGTCAGCCTGCGCCCAGCGCCGCTGGCTCTGCAGCGCGAAGGCGTCCTGGTCCGCCCGGGAGACCCCGTAGCGTTCCGCGACGTTCTCGGCCGTCTCCGCCATGCTCTCCAGCGGAAAGCGCTGCGCGAGGCGCGGGTTCGAAAGGCGCCAGCCGAGCGTCGTGTCGTAGAGCGTGCGATCTCCGCGCGGGAAGGCCCCGGAAGGCTTCTCCGTGACAAGCGGCGCCCGCGACATCGATTCCGCACCGCCTGCGAGGAAGAGATCCCCCTCGCCGGCGCGGATGCTGCGGGCGGCGGTGATCACGGCGGAGAGGCCGCTCGCGCAGAGCCGGTTTACGGTCATGCCCGGCACGCTGTCGGGCAGGCCTGCGAGGAGCAGGGCCATGCGCGCCGCGTTCCGGTTGTCCTCACCGGCCTGGTTCGCCGCCCCGACGATCACGTCGTCGACCTCCTCGGCCGGCAGCTCGGGGCTGCGTGCGAGGAGTGCCTGCAGCACGCCTGCCATCAGGTCATCCGGGCGGACGCCGGAGAGCTTCCCGCCGTAGCGGCCGACCGGCGTGCGGACTGCATCCACGAGATAGGCCTCAGCCATGGAGTCGGACCCCCTCATAGGTGTAGAAGCCGCGTCCCTCGAGGCGGCCGATGAAGTGCGCCTGTACGAGCCGCCGCAAGAGAGGCGCCGGGCGGTAGCGGTTCTCGCCGTAGTGGTCGTAGAGCGCGAGCAGGCATCCGAGCACCTCGTCGAGGCCGATGCGGTCTCCCCACGCCAAGGGGCCCTCTGGGTAGTTCACGCCAAGCAGCATCGCCCGGTCGATATCCGGCGCCTGGGCGATGCCCTCGCCCAGCGCGAAGGCGGCCTCGTTGACGAGCGTCGCGACGACGCGGGGCAGCGTCATGCCCGGCGCGTCCGGACCCTCGTAGCTCGTGCCGATGATCTGCGCCATGAGGTCGAGCGCCCGCTCGAACGCGAGCTGGTTGCCGAGCATGCCTTTCGCCACCGCAACCCCCTGCTGGCGGTCTAGCGGTGGCACGGCGCCGATCGAGAAGAGCCGCCCCGGGTGGTTCAGGTAGGCGCCGAGCGCCGTCGGTCCTGCGCCGAAACCGGAGACGAGGATGGTCGCGTCGGGCGGGATCTGCGTCTCGAGGAACTGCAGACCGGCGAGGAACGAGCGGCGCGGGTGGATCGTCGTCACGACGAAGGTCTCGGCGCGCTGTACGGCCGAAGGCTCGCGCACAACCGTCATGCCCGGCGGCAGGAAGGGCTGGATGCGCCCAGGGCGCATGTACGCGACCTGCAGGCCGCGCTCCGTCGCCCGCTGCGCCAGCTCGAGCCCAAGGACGGACTCGCCGCTGATCACAAGGTCAGGGCTGCTCATACGTGTAAAACCCCCTGCCGGTCTTGCGGCCCAGCCTGCCCGCCGCCACCATGCGCGCCTGCAGCGGATGCGGGCGGTAGCGCGGTTCGCCGTAGTAGGACTGGAACATGGCTTCCGTGACGCTCAGGTTGACGTCGACCCCGATCAGGTCGATGAGCTCGCAGGGCCCCATGCGGAATCCGCCATCGCGGATCGCGCGGTCCAGCGACTCCGGCTTCTCTAGGCGTTCCCCCAGGAGGCGCAGCGCCTCCCCGTAGAACGGCCGCGCGACGCGGTTGACGATGAAGCCCGGCGTGTCCTCGCAGAGTGCGGCCTCCTTGCCGAGCTCGCCGACGAACCCGAGCACGCGCCGGAGCACCTTCTCGTCGAGGTCCTCGTGGCGGATCACCTCGACGAGGCGCATGACGGAGACCGGGTTGAAGAAGTGCACCCCGAGCATGCGCTCCCTGGCGCCCGACGCGGCCGCGAGGGCGGTGATCGAGAGAGAGCTCGTGTTGCTCGCCAGGACCCCTTGGGTGATGCTGCTCAGCTCGCGGAAGAGCTGCTGTTTTTGGACCATGTTCTCGAAGATCGCTTCAATCACAAGATCGGAGTCCTTGAGATCGGAGAGCGACTCCACGGGCTCGAGCGCCCGCCGGGCGATCTCGCCGTCCTCCTCGCTCAGGCGGCCGCGCTGCACCTGCCGCTCGATCGCGGCCCGGGCCTGCAAAACCGCCTCCTGGGCGCGTCCGGCGCCCTTGTCGTAGATGCGCACGGAACCGCCGGCCTGCGCTACGACCTGGGCGATCCCCTGCCCCATCGTACCGGCACCGACAATCCCGACCTGCTTGAAGCTCGGGTTGGGTAGAACCAAAGCGGGAACCTCCTTGCACCGTGGGGCGCTACGACCGGTTGCGGTAGTCTGCTCTGCGCTTCTCCCGGAAGGCGCTCACGCCTTCACGGTATTCTCCGGATCGGCCCGCGAGTTCTTGGAGTCCCGCCTCATAGTCGAGGGCCTCCAGGACCCGCAGTTCCTGCCCGCGCTGCAGTGCCTGCTTGGTGAGGCCATGCGCGTACACGGGACCGTCCGCCAGCCGGCGGCAGAACTGCCGCGCCGCTTCCCCGAGCTCCGCGTCCGGGTAGACCCGGTTCGCGATCCCGAGGCGCAGGGCGTCCTGGGCGGAGATGGGCTCCGCCAGCATCGTCATCTCCATCGCCCGCCCGAGGCCCACGATGCGCGGCAGGAAGTAGGAGAGTCCGGAGTCCGGCACGAGCCCGATGCGGGAGAAGGCGGAGATGAACTGCGCCGCCTCTCCGCACAGGCGCATGTCGCAGGCGAGCGCCAGGCTCATCCCGGCGCCGGCCGCGACGCCCTGCACCTGGGCGACGACCGGCTTCGGCAGCGTCACGATGGCCTCCACCATCGGGTTGTAGAGGGTGCGCAGGGATTCGCCGAACGACTTCTGGTCGTCCTCCTCCCCGCTCTTCAGGTCCGCGCCGGAGCAAAAGCCGCGTCCCTCCGCCGAGAGCAGGACGACGCGCGTATCCTGGCTCCGCCCGGCCTCCTTGAATGCGGAGATCAGCTCCTGCTTCATCTTCCGGTTGAGGGCGTTGAGCGTCTCGGGACGGGACAGCCGGATCTCCAGGACACCTTCATCAAGCGATGTCCGTATCGCCTCGTAGTCCGCCATCTTCACTTCCCTTGCCAGACGGGGGTGCGCTTCTCGAGGAAGGCCCGCATCCCTTCGCGCTGGTCCTCTGTTGCAAACAGCAGGTAGAAATTCTTGCGCTCGAGGGGCAGTCCCTCCTCGAGCGTCCCCATGAACGCCTTCTGCACCGACTCCTTGGCCAGGCGGACCGCGACGGGCGGCTGCGCCGCGATCTCCCGCGCGAGGCGCAGCGCCTCGTCGAGGTGCAGGCCCTGCGGCACGACGCGCGTCACGAGACCTCGCTCGTACATCTCGCGGGCGGTGAGCGTGCGGCCGGTCAGCACGAGTTCCATGGCCTGCCACTTCCCGAGCGCCCGCGTCAGCAGCTGGGTGCCGCCGGCGCCCGGCATCACGCCCAGCCGCACCTCCGGCTGGCCGAAGCGCGCGTCCTCGCCGGCGACGATCATGTCGCAGAGCATCGCAAGCTCGCAGCCGCCGCCCAGGGCATGCCCCCCGACCGCGGCGATCAGGGGCTTGGCCGTCTGCCGCAGGCGCTGCCACTGCGTGAACTGGTCGCGGGCCATCATCTCGACGGCGCCCGCCGAGGACATCTCGGCGATGTCAGCCCCGGCGGCGAACGCCCTCCCGTTGCCGGTCAGCACGATCGCCCGCACCTCGTCGTCGCGGTCGAGCTCCCCCACCGCGTCGGCAAGCGCCCGCATCAGCGGCAGCGAGAGGGCGTTCAGGACGCCTGGCCGGTTGAGCGAGACGACCGCGAGGGGCGGCTGCCGGCGGACGAGGATCAGCTGCTCGGCCGGCGCCTGGGTCATTCGTCGACCTCCCGCAGGCAGAAGTCGACGAGGCCCCTTGCAAAGGACATCAGCACCTTCGCCGCCTGGCGGCTCACGTCGGCGCGCTGGCTCTCCTCGAACGTCGTGCGGTCCGGAAAGGACAGGCTCGCCATGTACCAGTAGGGGATGTCCGCCCCGAGGCCTTGGAGGGGCCCCGCCTCGATGCCCATCAGCCCCGGCATCTGGCGCGCCAGCGGCAGGTGCTCCTCGCGGTAGCGGCGCAGGAACTCCTCAGGGTCCTCCGGCCGGCGGTAGAGAGCGATCAGCTGTATCATCAAGGTCTTCCTCCCATCATGCGTTGCGCAGATCCTGCACCCGGACCGCCTTGCCCTCGCTGCGCGGCACGCTGTGCGGCGCCAGAAGCTGCACTTCGACGCCGACGCCGATCTCCCCGCGGACCGCCTCGACGACCCGCGCCGCGAGCGCCCGCGCGACCTCGGAGTCGACGCGGTGGCGCTGCACGAACTCCGCCGTCAGCTCCGCCCGCACCTCGAGCACATCGAGGTTGCGCACGCGGTAGACGACGAGCTGGTAGTGCGGGGCGATATCTGGCTGGCGCAGGAGCACGGCCTCGATCTCCGACGGGAAGACGTTGACGCCGCGGATGATCAGCATGTCGTCGGTGCGTCCCTTGATGCGCGACATGCGCGCTGTGCTGCGGCCGCAAGAGCACGGTGTGCGGTCGATCGAAGCGAGGTCTCCGGAGCGGTAGCGGATGAGCGGGAACGCCTCCTTGGTGAGGCTCGTGAAGACGAGCTCCCCCACTTCCCCGTCCTCGACCGGCTCGCCGCTCTGCGGGTCCAGGACCTCGACGAGGAAGTGGTCCTCCATTAGGTGCAGCCCGTGCTTCTCTTCTCGGCACTCGCACGCGACGCCCGGTCCGATGACTTCCGAGAGGCCGTAGATGTCGACGGCGTCGACCCCCAGGCGCTCCTCGATCTGCCGGCGCATCTCCTCCGTCCAGGGCTCCGCGCCGAGGACCGCATAGCGAAGCCGCAGGGCGGAGCGCGGCACGCCCGCCGCCTCGATCGCGTCCGCGATGTTCAGAAGATAGCTCGGCGTGCAGGAGATGCCGTCAGCCCCGAAGTCGGTCAGGAGCTGGACCTGTCGCTGCGTCGCCCCGCCGGACGCGGGCACCACCGTGAGCCCGAGGAACTCCGCTCCCTGGTGCAGGCCGAGGCCGCCCGTAAAGAGTCCGTAGCCGTAGGCATTGTGCAGGAGGTCGCCCGGCTCCGCGCCGGCGAGCGCGAGCGCACGCGCGCAGCACTCGGCCCAGACGGCGAGGTCGCCCTTCGTATAGCCGACGACCGTAGGCTTGCCGCGGGTCCCGGACGAGGCATGGATCCGCGCGACGTCCTTGCGATCCACGGCGAAGAGTCCGAACGGGTACTGGTCTCGCAGGTCCTGCTTGCGGGTGAAGGGCAGATCCCGAACATCCTCGGGTCGCATCCCTTCCCTCGGCTTTCTGCCGGCGCCGTCAAGCAGCCTGCGGTAGAAGGGCACGTGGTCGTACGCGTGGCGAACGGTCCAGGTAAGCCGCTGGGCTTGCAGCGACGCGAGCGCACTTTGGCTGAGCTGTTCTTGCGGGGAAAGAATCAAGCCCATACCCCTCTCAAATACCACAACAGTCCCAGCTCAATCTTGCGCAAGCCGGATGGACCATGTCAACGCGGACCACCTGGCTGTCGTCGCGCGCGTCCGCAGGGATCGGCCGCAGCGCCTTGAATGTAGCCCCAATTGAGCAGCGTTGGAGGTGCCTTCGGATGGCCAGCTACAGGGAGGACTACGCCTCGTTCCGGTGGGACATCCCCGAATACTACAACTTCGGCGTCGATGTGGTCGACCGGCTCGCGCAAGATGAAGGCCGGCTCTGCCTGCGCTACATGTCGCAGGACGGCGCGGTGCGCGACTACACCTTCCGCGAGATGGCGCAGGCGTCCGACCGCGTCGGGCATGCCCTGCGCAGCGCCGGAGTGCAGCGCGGCGAGAGCGTGCTGCTCGTCCTGCCGAAGCTGCCGATCTGGCACCAGGCGATGGTCGGCGTGCTGAAGATCGGCGCGCTCGCCATCCCCTGCTCCGAGATGCTGCGCGAGCGTGACCTCCTCTACCGCGCGAACCATTCGAAGGCATCCGCGATCATCACGACACCCGAACTCTCGCACGTCGCCTTGGCGATCAAGGACCGCGCGCCGCACCTGCGCGTCCTCTTCACGACCGCTCCGCAGGAGGGCTTTTTGGACCTCGCCGCCGCCATGGCGGCGGCGCCCGAAGGCTCGCCCGCCGTGCGCACGCGCAGCGACGAGCCGGCGCTCTGCTACTACACCTCCGGCACGACCGGCGAGCCGAAGGCGGTCTTGCACCTGCACCGCTACCCGATCGGTCACCGCGTCACGGCCCGCTACTGGATCGGGCTTGCGGAGGGCGACCTCTTCTGGTCTACGTCCGCGACCGGCTGGGCGAAGGCGGCCTGGTCCGTGCTGTTCGGTCCCTGGGAGCTCGGCGTCGCGACCTTCATGTACGGCGGCCGCTTCGAGCCGCGTCGACACCTCGAGATCCTGAGGGACCAGCCGATCACCGCGCTCTGCGCGCCTCCGACCGAGTTCCGCCTGATGGTCAAAGAAGACCTCTCGCAGTATCCGATGCCGCACCTGAGGACGGCTGTCGCCGCCGGCGAGCCGCTCAATCCCGAGGTCATCCGCCTGTTCCGGGACGCAACCGGCATCACCATCCGGGACGGCTACGGCCAGACGGAGACCGTCTGCATCGTCGCGAACCACCCCGAGCTGCCGGTGCGGCCGGGATCGATGGGGCTGCCGACGCCCGGGCACGACGTGCAGGTGCTCGCCGACGACGGCGTTGAGCTGCCGGCTGGGGAGGTGGGCGACGTCGCCATCCGCGACGACGCGCCCTCGATCTTCGCCGGCTACTGGCACGCCGATGAGGCGACGCGCGCCACCCGGCGCGGCGCCTTCTACGTCACCGGCGACCGCGCCTACCGGGACGACGACGGCTACTTCTGGTTCGTCGGCCGTGCCGACGACGTGATCATCTCGTCCGGCTACCGCATCGGCCCCTTCGAGGTCGAGAGCGCGCTCGTGGAGCACCCGGCGGTGCTCGAGGCGGCCGTTGTCGCCTCCCCGGACCCGGACCGCGGGGAGATCGTCAAGGCGTTCATCACCCTGCGGGCGGGCACGGAGCCGAGCGAGGCGCTCGCGCGCGAGCTGCAGGAGCACTGCAAGCGGGTGACCGCCCCCTACAAGTACCCGCGGGCGATCGAGTTCGTCGAGTCGCTCCCGAAGACGACGAGCGGCAAGATCCGGCGCGTGGAGCTGCGTCAGAAGGAATGGGCGAAGAAGGACCTCTAGCGCGCAGGCGGCAGCCAGGAGGCTGCCGCCTCCTCGTTCAGGCGCTCGGGGAGAAATGCGGCGCGACCCGCGCCGTGATCTTGACCGTCACCGTTGTCCGCTTGAGTTCGAAGTCGGAGTAGCCAGCCTGCCACGCGACGCTGTGCCAGAGTGCGCCGTCGGCGTCCGCCGCCTGCAGCTTCCTCGCAAGGGCCAGGATCCTTCGGACCATCGTCTTGGCCGCGTCCTGCGAGAGCTGCGGGATGATGGCGGAGTCGAGTTTCATCGACGGTGCGGTATAGGCCTCGAGATCCGCAGCCATGCGGATGTTGATCGCCCGCGCCTGCCCGTCGTAGCGCGTCGAAGTTGCCACCTGCATGGTCTTGAGCTCGTATTGGTCGAATGGCGGGTCGAGCGGCAGGACGTTGCGTCCGTGCAGGCCCAAAAGCCAGCGCAGTGTCACGCTCTCCTCGCGGCTGAGCATCGTCCGCAGCTTGCCCTCGTATACGAGCGCCGTGCCGGTTGCCTGGACGCTCGTCTGCGGCAGGTTGTCGAAGATCGGGATGTGCAGCGTGTCGCCCGTATCGAGCGCTCCCCAGACCGTTTTCCAGATCGGTTCTTTGATGTGCCCGTCGCGGGACTCCTGCTCGGACTCGAACTCCTTCAGCAGGCGCACGCCCGTAAGGCCCATCGCGCCGTCTGGGTGGCTCAGTAGACCGACCGCCGTGCCGCGCGTCCCGAGGACAAACCCCGTCTGGTCCACCTCACCGCGCTGCAGCAGATAGCGCAGGACCTCCGTCGAGTGGCTTTGCAGGACGCCCTGTCCGAACACGTATACCTTGGTCGAGCCGAGGTAGATGCGGCGCGCGAGGTGCGTGCGCAGGTCCTCGATCGCTTCCGTGAGGTTGGGGCCGTCGCCGTAGTGGATGGCGCCCGAGTAGGATGCGGAGCCTCCCTGCGCGAGCAGCGCATCGGAGATCGAGACGCGCCAGTGGTTCTGCGAGAGGTAGTCAAAGCCCATCGCGATGATCGGCGTGCGGTCGCTGATGTCCTTGATGTCCCAGCAACCCGTCAGCCCGAGGACGCTCGAGAGCAGCAGCGCCATTAGAGCCGCCTTGCGCGCCCTCATGCGAGGGCTGCCCGTCGTGCGGCGCGCTGTCGGCCAAGCGTCAGCAGTAGCGCCGGCACCAGGAGATACAGGAATACCCCGTAGAGCGACCAGGCGTTCTTGAGTGCGGTGAAGATGTCCTCCGGCAGGACGAAGTCGGCCAGCGCCACCACTGCGATGATCCAGGGTACGACGGCCGTCCACGGCGTCAGGGGGTGGACGCGGACGCCGAGGCTGGCGATGCCGGCGATGGAATATGCCGTGACGATCGAGAAGACGACCATCTGCCAGAGGATGATCGAGAGGAAGGCGATCCGCTGGAACGGCAGGAAGTTCGATGTGATCGTCTCCACGACGCTGAGGAAGGGGCTCGTCAGCTGGCTTGCGGCCTTGAGGCCGAAGACGACCTGCGGCTCGACCATCGACAGGACGAGGTAGAGGCCAGCAAGCGCCATGCCCCAGTAGACCGGACGGCGCACGTCTCCCTTCGCCAGGGGGCCGAACACCGGCAGGATGTCGTAGCCGCGCGGGGCGAAGAGGATGGTCGCCCAGAGCCAGGGGATGATCCCGGTGCCGAGTGGGAACGGCAGCAGCCATTGCAGCGAGACGTTCGGGAAGGCGCCGAAGATCAGCAGGTAGAGCGGGACGATGCTCGTGACGGCAATGAGGCCGATCACCCGACCGACGGTCTCGATACCGAGGCGGACCGCGTAGAGCGCGAGGCCGGAGGTGACGAGCGCAATGACGAGCCGCGGCGTGCCGGGGAGTTCCGTGCGGGTCAGGATATCGAGCCAGACGTGCAGCATCGCCGCGGCGGCCGAGAGGTAGAAGGGGACGCGCAGGTACTTGAGCCATGACCGGGCGGTGTCCGCCCACGGGCTGAGCGGCGCTTCGTTCAGCGTGAGGGCGAGGTAGGTGCCGACGAACGACGTCGCGTAGGCGATCAGCATCCAGAGGAGCGTTCCGTAGCCCGTGGCCTCGAAGACGGGACGCCCGAGGCTCACCGGCGTCATGCAGACCGTGACGACGAAGCTCACGCCGCCGATCGACCACGGCGCGATCGCGGCGCCGGCCCGGCTCACCTGCGCCGCGGCGCGATCCGCCGCATGTAGGATGGGACGGCCGCAAGGCGCCTCTCTTGCTGCGGGGAGGTGGTGTCCCAGGCGCCGGGCAGGAAGGGGGCGAGCGGCGCGAGGTAGGAGACTCCGAGGCTGCGCTGCGCGGAGAGGTTGATCATCATCCAGATGACGCCCGTCGCCCAGCCGACGAGGCCCAGAATGCCGCTTGCGAAGAGAAAGATGTACTTCCAGACGCGCACGGCGTAGGTCAGCTGGTAGCGGGGCGTCATGAAGGTCGCGAGCGCCGTGAGCGCGAGCAAGATCACGCCGAGGTTGCTCGCGAGGTTCGCGCGCACGGCCGCCTGGCCGACGATCAGGCTGCCGACGATCGAGATGGCGGGACCGAGCACGCCCTTCATCGCCGTCGTCGCCTCCGCCATGATGTCGAGCACCAGCAGCATCAGGAACGTCTCGGTCAGGATCGGAAAGGCGAGGGACTGGCGGTTGGAGGAGACCGCGATCGCGAGCAGGCCCGGCATCACCGTCGTGTTCACGGTGAGGATCGCGGCGTAGAGCCCCGGGCCGAGCAGTGCGATCACGAAGGCGATAAAGCGAATGGCGCGCACGAAGTAGCGCGTCGCGGTCGCCTGTAGGTACTCCTCCTCGTCGATGAACAGCTCGACGAAGCTGACCGGGAGGAGCATGGCGTACGGCGATCCGTCGACGAGGATGACGAAGCGGCCGCGGAAGAGGAGATCCGCGGCACGGTACGGGCGCTCTGTGAAGTCCGTGGGAAGAAAGGGAGACCAGAGCTTCCCGAAGAGGGGACGCAGGAGGGAGCTGACGAAGCCGACGCGCGGCGGGCGGAAGTTCTCAAGGCGCGTGATGATGTCGTCGAGCTCCTTCGGGTCGGCACTGCCTTGCATGAAGAGGACCGCGAGCTGCGTTGGGGCCTCGCTTCCGATCACAAGGCGCTGCACCTGCAGATTGGCAGATCGCAGGTGAGAGCGGATGAGCGCGATGTTCATCTCCAAGGGCTCGACGAAGGCGTCCTTCGGACCGAACACCGCCCGCTCCGTCGATGGATCCGAGATCGCGCGCGTCGGTACGGACCGCAGCTGCAGCGCGTAGACGGCTCCTCCGACGAAGACAAGGGCGGAGGCGTCCAGCAGGTGCAGATCGGCCTCGTCCCTTGTGTACACCCTCGCCGCCCGCGCGAGCAGCGCCTCCGCGGGCGTGTTCGAGCGCGAGAGCGCGGTGATTAGCTCCGTCTGCAGCCGCTGGCCGTCGACGAGGGCCGGCAGCTGCACGATGCGCACCTGGTCGCCGCTTGGGCGCGTCACCGTCAGTTCCAAGCATTCCGGGTGCATCAGGAGGATATCGTCCGGACTGAGTCGTCCTTCCATGCGGGAGATGAGGCCCTGGATGCGACGTCCCTGCCGCTCGATAAAACCGAGATTCGTAGACGTTCCCTCCCTGCGCTTAGAGTGCGATGGCCCAGGGGCGCCCATGCGCCCCGCACAATGCCCAGGGTGTGAAACGGCCGTCGCGGTCGGGACCGGGCGGCATAGCGCGAAAAAGAAGGGGAGCCGGGCCTGACGGCGCGGCTCCCGTGCGGGGCGCTTTGCTACTGCTCCATCTGCTTCGCGAGGAATCCGGCGGCGGTCTCCGCGAGCTTGCGCTCGATCTCTCCCATCTGGACGCCGGGCTCCTTCGTGCAGAGGACCACGGCACCGATCGGGTCGCCTTCCGAGATGATCGGCGCGACCACCATCGAGGTGAACCGCGTCTCTTCCTCGTCGTCTCCGATCAAGGCGCCCTTGGGCTTCTCGCCGGCCCGCGGGCCGATGTAGAGCTGCCGATCTTCCATGCAGCGTTCGACCAGCGACCCGACCGCCTTGTTGAGCAGTTCCTTCTTCGGCGCTCCCGCGACCGCGATGACTGCGTCGCGGTCTGCGATCAGGGCAATGTGTCCCACAGCCTCGTTTAGAGAGTCGGCGTACTCTTTCGCGAATTCCCCGAGTTCACCGATGGGCGAGTACTTCTTGAGGATGACCTCCCCGTCCCGATCGACGAAGATCTCGAGCGGATCGCCTTCCCGGATGCGAAGCGTCCGCCGGATCTCCTTGGGGATAACCACCCGGCCGAGATCGTCGATGCGGCGGACAATTCCGGTTGCCTTCACCCTGTTCCCCCCTCGGCCGGTAGTTTTGCCAACCGTAGTATACTTAGCCCCACTTGTCCGTATGCAGGATTTTTCCAGCACCGCGGTGCGGGACGCAGGCCTAGCCGCGCCCGCACCGCGGTGCTGAGTTGGGGGAACGGGCGGGAGTTTGCGAGCGCGGGGCCGTTGCACCCGCATTCTCCCCTTCGTTTGGGGGAACGGACGGGAGTGTGCGGGCGCGGGGCCGTAGCGCCCGCCATTCTCCCTTCCTGTTACATGATTCGACAGCGTTTGCCGTTTTCGGGGGGTCGCCGGAAAATCAGGCAGATTCGGCCTCAAGATGCAGGAAGTCCAAGAGTTCCTCAACCGCCTGCAGCATCTCGGTGCCCGTCATGCCCGGGATGCGCAGGCTGAGATAGGGACTTTGGCCGGCGTAGATCGTCGCGCGTCCGCGGTAGCGGGAGGGAAGCTCCTTGAGCCGTTCCCGCGCCAGGCGCTGCAGGGAGTGGAGCGTCAGCGTGAGCTGGTCGCGCTCCTTGCGGATGCCCGCCACGTCCATCTCCTCGCCGCGCAGGCGCACTCGCGCCACGCGGAAGAGGTTCTCGAGCGGCTCCGGCGGCGGACCGAAGCGGTCCTCGACCTCGTCGAGGAGGTCCTGGACATCGGCCGGATCGGCCGCGGTCGCCAGCCGCTTGTATACTTCAATCTTCTGCTTGGGATCTCCGATGTAGTCGGAAGGGACGTAGGCGTCGACCGGGAGGTCCACCGACGGCAGCTGCCGCTCCGGGACTGCCTCGCCGCGCAGCTCCTTCACGGCGTCGTCGAGCATCTGGGTGTAGAGGTCGAAGCCGACCCCGATGATGAAGCCGTGCTGCTCTGGACCCAGGATATTGCCGGCGCCGCGGATCTCTAGGTCGCGCATCGCGAGCTTGAAGCCCGCACCGAACTCGGTGAACTCGCGGATCGCCTCGAGGCGCTTTTCCGCGACCTCCGAGAGCACCTGGTCGCGGCGGTAGGTGAAGTAGGCGTAGGCGAGCCGGTTGGAACGCCCGATCCGGCCGCGCAGCTGGTAGAGCTGCGAGAGGCCGAGGCGGTCCGCGTCCTCGACGATCAGCGTGTTGACGCGCGGCATGTCGAGACCCGACTCGATGATCGTCGTGGCGAGCAGCACGTCGTACTCGCCTTCGAGGAAGCGCAGCATCGTCTGCTCGAGCACGCGTTCCGGCATCTGGCCGTGGGCGACGGCGACGCGAGCCTCCGGTACCAGCCGCTCCAGCAGGAACTGCACCGCCTCGATGGACTGGACGCGGTTGTGGACGTAGAAGACCTGTCCGCTGCGGCCGAGCTCCCGGCGCACCGCGTCCTGCACGAGCTCCTCGTCCCACTCGGCGACGTAGGTCTGGACGGGAAAGCGGTCCTCGGGCGGCGTATCGATCGTCGACATGTCCCGCAGGTGCACAAGACCCATGTGCAGCGTGCGCGGGATCGGCGTCGCGGTGAGCGTCAGCACGTCGACGGACGTCTTGAGTGCCTTCAGCTGCTCCTTGTGGCGCACGCCGAAGCGCTGCTCCTCGTCGACGATCACAAGGCCAAGGTCCCGGAAATGCACGTCCTGCGCGAGCAGCCGGTGCGTCCCGATCACGACGTCCACCGTCCCAGACCGGAGACGGCGCAGCACGTCGGCCTGCTCCTTCGGGCTGCGGAAGCGCGAGAGCAGGTCCACGGCGACCGGGAAGCCGCTGAAGCGCTGCTGGAAGGTCGCGAAGTGCTGCTGCGCGAGGATCGTCGTAGGCACGAGCACCGCGACCTGCTTGCCGTCCATCGCCGCCTTGAAGGCGGCGCGCACCGCGACCTCCGTCTTGCCGTAGCCCACGTCGCCGCAGAGCAGGCGGTCCATGATGCGCGGACGCTCCATGTCGCGCTTCACGTCCTCGATCGCCCGCTGCTGGTCCGGCGTCTCCTCGTAAGGGAAGGAGTCCTCGATCTTCTGCATCCACTCGCCGTCCGGGCTGAAACCATACCCGGACGCCGCTTCCCGCTGGGCGTAGAGGCGCAGCAGTTCCTCCGCCATCTCACGGACGGAGGCCTTGACGCGCGACTTGACCTTTTGCCAGTCGTTGCCGCCCAGGCGGTAGAGATGCGGCTCCTGGCCCTCCTGCCCGACGTACTTCTGCACGAGGTCGATCTGTGCCACCGGGACATAGAGCTTGTCTCCCTGGGCGTAGGCGAGGTGCAGGTACTCCTTCTGGACCCCTTCGATCTCCATCGCGCGCATGCCAAGGTATTTGCCGATGCCGTGGTGGACGTGCACCACATAGTCGCCTGGGCGCAGCTCCGCCGTGCTGCGCAGCCGCTCCTTGCCGGCGTCCTGGGTTTTCAGCCGCGGCGCCCGCCGCTTCTCGCGGCCGAAGATCTCGGCGTCGGTGAGCAGCCAGAGGCTGATGCCGGGAAGGTGGAAGCCGTTTTGCAGTTCGCCGCGCGCGAGCATCACCTCGCCCGGCTCCGGCGCGCCGGACGTAGCCTCGCCCAGCGCCACCCCCTCGCCGAGCAGTTCGCGGCGCAGGCGCTGCAGGCGCTCCTCGGTCTGCGCCAGCAGGACGACGCGGTGGCCGCTCTCCCGATGGCGCTGGAGCTCCTTGTGGAAGAGGTTCCACTGGCCGTGAAAGTTCTCGACGGGCCGCGCGGCGATCGATACGACGTGTCCCAGCGTCGAGCTGCCGAGCCTGCGCGGCAGCACGGTGAAGTAGACGCGCGCGCGCCGCCGGAGCGCCTCCTCTATGGCGGTTTCCGAGAGCAGCACCTCGCCCTGGCGAGGCAGGATGGCCCCCTCGCCGAGCAGCGCGAGCGACCGGTCCTGGGCGAGGCGGTGCGCGGCGCGGGCGGCTTCCCACGCGCGCTCGGGGTCGGAGAGGAGCGTGAGTGCGCCCTCCGGTAGATAGTCGACGAGATTCGCCGCTTCCGGGTAGAAGAACGCGTGGAAGCGCTCG
>JAKAPV010000229.1 GCA_021806845.1 Bacillota bacterium
TCTTGATGGGCAAGACAACGATCTTGCCTTCTGCGAGACTGAAGGTCACCTTGTCTCCGGGCATGATACGCAGCTCATCGCGTAACTCCTTCGGAAGGACGACTTGCCCCTTTGGGCCGACACGAGACATAGATGCCACGGGTATCACCTCGATGCCATAGTAACACAAGATGGGACTGGTCACACATCACGGCCGCGGTAGCCCTGCGCCCTCCGGGTTTAGTTGACGATCAGCAGACGATAAGGGATTCTCAGTTTACTGCAAGAGTACTGCCGCACGTAGAACAACTCTAAGAGCGTCGCATACGCGCTGTGCCGAGAGCGTTTCTCCTCGAGCGTCACCGCCCGCGACAGACAGAGTTGAGGATGAGTGGAATAGAAGGTCGGAGGGTTCACATTCACGCGCGACGATGGGGGGCCGCAGTGCTGACTGGCATGTCGGCGCTTGGCATAGCCACTTCTGTCTTCGCCGTAATTCTAATGCTCTCATCCATAGTGCGAGGGACTGCAGGCCCGCTCTGGCTCGGTGTCAGTTTCGTCCTGATGATGGGCACGCTGGGCGTGCTATCGTCATCATCTCTTGGAATGAGCGTTATGCACCTGATTGGCCATGTGCCCCTCATGACTCTGGATTCACGGGGCATTGACTTCCCTTATGTATCGGTACCTTGGGATGCGGTGCGTCGAATGGAGATCCGGACGATACGTGGTCGGGTTATCACTGTTTGGATCCACCCCGGGATTGCCTCGAACTTATCCGTTCGGGGACTAGCGGGAAGGTTTTGGCGACGCATGGCCCGCCTGGGTGCCCCTGTCTGGGAAGTCCCACTGTTCTTAATGACTTCCAGAGATCTAAAGACAATTCGCGAGGTTGCTGAGGAACATGGATGTTCCGTTCTGACGAGTCCTTCGCGGTTGAACAGGTCGATCGCACGGTAACGCCCGACCCGCGCATTCAGACAGTTCTGGGGGGAAATGGAGCGCAGAGCTGAGGAGATTGGGCAAGCATACCATGGCTGCACCGAGACAACGGACGACTCGCAAACTTGTGAGCGGGTTTCGGACAACACGCCGCCCGGGCCACCTTCTCCCCTTGTGGACATCAGGATCCTTTCGTAGAGTCGAAGGCATCTGGATCGCAGGGGGTTCCCGCAGTGCACTCGTCCGATACGACTACCCATCTTTCGACCCCGGTCGGTGCGGCGTTGTACCTTGGTGCCGTGCTCGGGGCGGGCGTCCTCGTATTGCCTGGATTGGCTGTACATCTCGCCGGCCCCGCCTCCTTGATCGCTTGGGCGATGGATTCTGCGCTCGGCGTGGTGCTGGCGCTGCTCTTCGCGGCGTTGGGAACGAGATATCCCGGCCAGGCCGGCGTATTCGGGTTTGTCCGCCAGGGCCTTGGGCCCGTCGTGGGCGCGGTGGCGGGCTGGTCGTACTTCATGGCGGCGACGATTGGCCAGATCATCGTACCCCTGTCCGGAGCGGTCTACGTCGGTGCCGCCTGGCACTTCGGACCTACCGGTGTGCTCGCACTGGCCGAATCCATTCTCGGCGTGGCGATACTGCTAAACCTCCGCGGGTTGCGCGTCTCCGGTGCCGTACAGATTGTCCTCATAGTGACTGTCGTCAGCGTGCTCGTGGGAACGGCCGCCTTGGGGCTTGCCCATGCGCGGACCGAGCGCCTTGATCCCTTTTGGCTCCACGGATGGCTTGGCGTTGCGCACACAGCGACCGTCCTCTTCTTCGCATTCTCGGGCTGGGAGGTCATCGCATCACTCAGCGGTGAGTTCCGCGATAGAGCTCGGGGGCTCCGCACGGCGACACTCATCGCACTGATAGCGGTAACCGTTCTCTACCTTGGGATCAGCGGCGCGGTCGTCCTTGGTCTGCCCCGTTCTCTTGCCGGCAGTCCTGCGGCGCTGTTTGCGATTTGGCGGCGGACCCTGGGCCCGACGGCCTCCACGGTGCTGAGTCTCGTCGCAGTGTGTCTGGCGACAGGGACGACAAACGCCTTCATCGCAGGAGCCAGCCGTTTGGGGGACCGCCTGGCGTTTCCGAGGCGTTCCCCCATAGCTGTCCCGCACACGATGATCTGGGTGATCGGCGCGTTCGCCGGGCTCGGCATACTGGTCGTCACACTGGCCAGGGCAAGTCTCACCGTTCCTCTGGCCGCCTCCTCCGGTCTGGTGCTCGTGACCTACCTTCTCTGCGCGATTGCTGGCTGGCGTCTGCTTGCCGGCCCTACGCGATGGGCAGCGGGATTGGCCGCGCTCGCCACTCTGGCGATTCTCCCATTCGTGCCAGGCATCCCGTGGCTGCTTGCTGCCGTCGCAAGCGGGGCTCTCGTCCTGTTGAAGCTCCCGCGCACAAAAGAGCTGTGGAGTGCGGATAGAGATCCAGAATTCGCCGAATAACGCCGAGGCAAAGCTTCTCCGGGCTGCGCGCATCGGTTAAGATCACCAGACAAGGGGGAGACGTACTTGCTGGCGGCCTTTGCGCATGGATTTCTTCTGGCCTTTGCACTGATTCTGCCTCTTGGACCGCAGAACACTTTCATCCTGACCCAGGGAGCCGCCCAGCCGCGTTGGCGGGCGGTGCTCCCCATTGTGGTTACTGCCGCATTGTCGGATACCACGCTCATCGTAGCGGCGATCGCTGGCGTCTCGCTGGTGATCCTCGCCATTCCCGTTCTTCGGACCATCCTCAGCATTGCGGGCGTGCTCTTCCTTCTGTACATGGGCTACAAGACGTGGACGGCCCCAGTGCATGGGGAGCAGACCGAAGACGTGGCGAACTGGTCACTCGGCCGCAAGGTGCGCTACAGCCTTTCGGTGTCGCTGCTGAACCCCCACGCCATCATGGATACCGTGGTGGTCATCGGTGGCGGCGCCGCACTGTATACCGCCGCGGCCGATCGATGGTCTTACGCGCTTGGAGTCACTCTCGTGTCCTGGGTCTGGTTCCTCGGTCTATCATTGGCCGGACGGATCGTCTACCGGATCGCCAAGGGTCCTGCCGTCCAGCGCTGGCTGAACCGTGGGTCCGCGGTGCTGATGTGGGCCGTTGCGGGGCGCTACGCCTTGCAAGTCGGGAAATCCGTGATGTCACAGCGGGTGTAGGAGACGGTTCGCCCTGGGCTCGACTCTTCGTCTGGTGCGAGCACCTGGCACTGCGGCGAGGAGAGCGGTGCGACCTGCGAGTCGGTCAAGGGAGATCGCAGCACAGGTGAGCGACACACTCAAGGCGTGCGGCCCGCCTTGAGGCGCTCGAAGTGACGGTGACTCAGTCGGTCGCAGGAGGCATCGCGCAATGCCCATGACCGTATGTCCCGCAGCCACAGTGCACGTCCCGGTGGAACGAGTCTGGGCACTTCTGGCCAGTCCCGGGGTACTGTCGCGCTGGTGGGATGCGGAGACCGTTCGCTTGAACCCGCCTGGCGCTACTCAGGAGGGACAGACTGTAGAGCTCCGCTCCCGCGCCTTTGACCGGGAGTGGTAGTCGACGATGCGGGTCATCGATGCGGAATCGGCGCGGCATGCGGTCACATTCGAGCTTGAGGTACCCTTCGGGATCATTGTCCGCAACCATACAAGCTGTACGCCGTTTGATGATCATTCGTGTGTGGTCCGCTACGGCTGAGACGTGTCGTTCCGCTCTGAAAAGCCTATCAAATAAGTGCACGGGCCTTTCTCTATTCCGCCCGCCACGGTAGGGTGTCCCCGCGACATCCGAGGCCGCGGGGCCGCGACGGGGCCATGCAGCTTCGCCGTCAGTGGAGGACGGCAGGTGCTGCACGGCGGTCCTGGAGCCCAGCCGGGAGCGGTGTGCCGTCCCCCGGGTTCGCGGGGCGAACCGGGGGTACTCGAAGCATTGAGGACTCACTGGCGCGCCTGAAAGCAGAGGCGGAACGCCCCGCCATACCTGGTGATGGCTCAGGGCGTTGATGAGGAGCAGAGCCTTTGCAACAGGGAAGTAAGATGTTCAAGATGGCGAACTATTAGGAGCTCGGTGCTTCCTCCCCCGACCGAGTAGACGTATCAGCGGGTGAAGGTGATCCGCTCGCCGAGCAGTTCCGCCTCAGCGGGCCTCGTCCTGGCGATCACGCGGCCAGCCCGGATCACCACCGTAGTTGCGGCGAGTCGGCGGATAGCGTCCCAGCGGTCCGGCGCATCCACGAGCACGAGGTCGGCAGGCTTTCCGACCTCGATGCCGTAGCGGTCCTGAATCCCAAGCGTGACGGCAGCGTTCCTCGTCACCATGTCGTAGCAGGCCATGACCTCCTGGCGACCCGTCATGTGGCTTGCGTGCACCGCCATGTGGGCTGGCTGCAGCATGTTGCCGGTGCCGAGGGAGTACCAGGGGTCCATGACGTCGTCGTAACCGAGGCTGATGTTGAGGCCGTTCTGCCAGATCTCCTTCACGCGGGTCAGGCCGCGGCGCTTCGGGTACGTGTCCATTCGCCCCTGCAGCGTGATGTTCACGAGCGGATTCGCTACGAAGTTGATGTTTGCGCGCCTGAGAAAGCCGAAGAGCTTGTAGGCGTAGGCGTCGTCGTAGCTGCCAAAGGCCGTGGTGTGGCTCGCGGTGACCATCTGGCCCATGCCGGTGCGGATCGCCTCGGCGGCCATGATCTCGAGGTTCCTGGATTGCGGGTCGTCCGTCTCGTCGCAGTGCACATCGATCGGTCGGCCGTACTTCTCCGCAAGTCGGAAGGTAATCTTCACGGACTCCGCGCCCATGTCCCGCGTGAGCTCGTAATGCGGGATGCCGCCCACGACGTCGACACCCATCCGCAGGGCCTCTTCCATCAGCTCCTCGCCTCTGGGATAGGACAGGATTCCCTCCTGCGGGAAGGCGACCAGCTGGACGTCGACGAGATCCCGCATCTTCTCCCGCACAGAT
>JAKAPV010000230.1 GCA_021806845.1 Bacillota bacterium
TCGGGGCGTATCCCGCCGAGGATCTCGCGGCCAGAGAGCGGGTGCGCCTGCATGGCCTGGATCCGGACAGGGACTTCCGCATCGTCATCGCGCGGCTGGAGCTTGCCGGGCCGGCCCTCTCGAGCATGCGCGAGTTCGAACTGCGGCGGAGCCTCGCCGGGATCATCGAGGCCCAGTGTCAGGCAGTGGGCATTCGCGTGCTGACGACGATGATGCTGAGCCGCGTCGTTGTGCTCTGGCCGGCGGGAGCGCAGGACCGGCCGATGCTGGAGGAGATCTACGAGCGGGCCGCGGCTGCCGTCGGGGGAGAGCTCGTACTGGCCGCGGGAGAGGCGCAGCGCGGCATCGGCGGAATCCCGAAGAGCTATGACCAGGCCGAGCGCATGCTGCTTCTCGCGGGGCCAACGGACGGGCTCATACTGTTCGAGGACCACCTCCTGCTGCGGCTGCTGATGGAGATCGACGAGCGAACCCTGCGCGAGTTCCGGGACTCCGTGCTGGGGCCGCTCGATGCCGAGCGCAATGGGCAGGCGCTGATCGAGACGGTGCGCACCCTGGCGGACTGCAGCTTCAACCAGGTGCAGGCGGCGCATGCGCTCGGCCTGCATCGCAATACCCTGCGTCAGCGCATGCGGCGCGTGGAGCAGGTGCTGGGCCGCCCTCTCGGGGATCCGGAGACGCTCGCCCGGATCCATCTGGCGATCGCAGCGGGCCGACTGCTGCCCAAGCGGCAATGAGCGATGCAACATAAAAGTCGAAATATATGTGTGCAATGTGCATACAGGAGGGGAGCGACGGATTCCGAATATCCTTAGTGGATCGGCTGGGATCGGAGTGCCGCTTTCCAGGCTGGGCATCATCGTGCTGGGACTGATCGTGTAAGGTCTGGGCACGGCCGCGCAGCCGGGAACCCGAGGGCGGGGTCGCCGGGCGGCCGAGACACCTTCGCGTCCGACCAGTCCAAGGTGAAGCGGCCGGTCGAGCATCTTCGCGTCCCGTCTGGCCGCTTCCGTCCGAAATGGGGAGGAGACTTGATGCAGTACGATCTTGTGATCGCGGGCAACTTGCGCCGCTCCAGCAGCGGGGAGATGCGGGATGTCCTGAACCCCTACGACGGCAGGCCCTTCGCGTCCGTGCCGGTAGGCACCAGGGAGGACGCCGCGGCGGCCGTGGAGGCCGCGCGCAGGGCCTTCACCGATGGGCCCTGGCCGCGCATGTCGCCGGGCGAGCGGTCCAACCTGCTCTGGCGCCTCGCCGATCGCATCGAGGCGGAGATCGAGCGCCTCGCGCGCATCGACGCACTGAACGTCGGCAAGCCGATCAAGCTTGCGCAGTATTCGGACCTGCCGTTCTCGGTCGACAACCTGCGCTTCTTCGCGGCGGCCGCAAGGCAGCTCGAGGGCCGGGCGGCAGGGGAGTACGACGGCGCCCACACGAGCTGGACGCGCCGTGAGCCGGTCGGGGTCGTCGCGTCGATCGCTCCCTGGAACTATCCCTTCATGATGGCGGTCTGGAAGATCGGGCCGGCGCTCGCGGCCGGCAACACCGTCGTGCTCAAGCCCGCGCCGCTGACTCCCGTATCGAGCCTCGAACTCGGGCGCCTGGCGCTCGAGGTCGGGCTGCCGGAGGGCGTCCTCAACGTCATCACCGGCGGCGACGAGGTCGGTGCATACCTCGTGTCGCATCCCGACGTCGCCATGGTCTCGTTGACGGGGGCGACCGAGACCGGCCAGAAGGTCATGGCAGCGGCCGGCGTGAAGCGAATGCACCTCGAGCTGGGCGGCAAGGCCCCCCTGCTCGTGTTCGACGACGCCGATCTTGCGGAGGCGGCGCAGGCCGCCGCCGTCGCGACGGTCGTGAACTCCGGCCAGGACTGCACGGCCGCGACGCGCGTGTACGTGCACGCCTCGCGCTTCGACGAGCTCGTGGACCTCCTCCGCCAGCGCCTTGCCACAGTACGCACGGGCGACCCCCTGCAGCCGACGACCGACATGGGCCCGCTCGTTTCCGCGGATCAGAAAGAGCGGGTCGCGGGCTTCGTCTCGCGCGCCGTCGGCGCGGGGGCCGAGGCGCTCGTGGGCGCCCAGCCCGGAGACGGGCTCTTCTATCCGCCGACGCTGCTCGTCGGGGCCCAGCAGCGCAGTGAGATCGTACAGACCGAGGTGTTCGGCCCCGTCATCGTCTGCCTCCCGTTCCGCGACGAGGCGGAGGCCATCGCACTCGCGAACGACGTGCAGTACGGGCTCGCGGCGTCCCTGTTCACCCGCGACCACGCCCGCGCACTGCGCGTGAGTGCGGCGCTGCGCTTCGGCGACGTCTGGATCAACGACCATCTGCCGCTCGCCTCGGAGATGCCGCACGGTGGCTTCGGCCGCAGCGGGGTCGGCAACGACCTCTCCGCGTATGCGCTGGACGACTACACCAAGGTCAAGCACGTCATGTCGAGCCTCGGTCATCAGGTCGTCAAGCCGTGGCACTTCACGGTGATCGGCGACATCCCGTCGGAAGGCTGAGGTCAAACAGGGGGCAAGCGAGCATGGCGATCCAGATCCGCACCGAGATCCCGGGCCCGAGGTCGCGCGCGCTCTACGAGCGGCGTCGCCGGGCGGTCCCGCAGGGCGTGGGCCAGATCACCCCGATCTTCACGGAGAGCATGGACGGCGCCCGCATCACCGACGTGGACGGCAACGTGCTCCTCGACTTCGCGGGAGGCATCGGCGTTCTCAACGTCGGGGCGAACCGCGCGGAGGTCGTCGAGGCCGTGCGCTCCCAGGCGGGCCGCGCGATCCACACCTGCTTTCATGTCACCATGAACGAGCCCTACCTCGAGGTGGCGGAGGCGCTCAACCGCCTCGCGCCCGGGGACTTCGAGAAGAAGACACTGCTCCTCTCGACGGGCGCGGAGGCCGTCGAGAACGCTGTGAAGATCGCCCGGCGCTACACGGGCCGGCAGGCGGTCATCGGCTTCAGCCACGCCTTCCACGGACGCACGATGATGGGCATGACCCTGACCGCCAAGGTGGCGACCTACAAGTACGGGTTCGGCCCGTTCGCTCCGGAGGTGTACCGCGTGCCCGCCTGCGACCCGTACCGCTCGCCGCTCGGGTCGGCCGGGGCAGAGGCGCAGTGGGCGCTCCAGAACCTGCGCCGGATCATCGCGGACGAGCTCGGAATGGACAAGGTGGCAGCGATGATCATCGAGCCGGTGCAGGGCGAGGGCGGATTCATCGTCCAGCCGCCCGATTTCCTGCGCGGCCTGCGCGAGATCGCGGACGAGTTCGGCATCGTCCTGATCGTCGACGAGATCCAGACCGGCTTCGGCCGCACCGGGCGGATGTTCGCGATCGAGGAGGCGGGCGTCGCACCGGACATCCTCCTGACGGCGAAGTCGCTCGCAGGTGGGCTGCCGCTCTCCGCGGTGACGGGGCGCCAGGAGATCATGGACGCGGCGCAGGCGGGCGGCCTCGGCGGCACCTACGGCGGCAACCCGCTCGCCTGCGCCGCAGCGCTCGCGGTCATCCGCCTCTTCGAGGATGGGGAGATCCTCAAGCGCTCTTGCGCGGTCGGAGAGCGCGTCCGTTCGGCGTTCGAGGAGTTTGCCCGGCAGTCGGGGCGCATCGGCGACGTCCGCGGCATGGGAGCGATGCTGGCGATGGAGTTCGTCCGCGACCGCGCGACGAAGGAACACGACCCGGAGACGACCGAAGCGGTGCACCGCCTGGCCCTCGAACGCGGACTCGTGCTGCTGAAGGCGGGCGACCACAATAACGTGATCCGCTTCCTCGCCCCCCTCACGATCAGCGATGAGGAACTCGAGGAGGGGCTCTCGGTGCTCGGATCGGCGATCGCCGACGTGGGCGCCGGGCGGATGCTTCCCGCACGCTGATCCTCGAGGAGGGCCGCAGGTGGCTGAAGTCGAGAGTCCGAGAGGGATCTTGATCGGGACAGAGTTCCGGGAGGCTAAGGACGGTCGCAGATTCCCCGTCGAGGACCCGGCGACCGGCGAGATCCTGGCAGAGGTGGCCGACGGCGGCGCTGCGGAGGCGGCCGCGGCCGCCGACGCGGCGGCAGGCGCCTTTCCCGCGTGGCGGGACGGCGGAGCGTACCAAAGGGCCCGCGTGCTGCGCAGTTGGTTTGAGGCGATGCGTGCGGAGCGGGAGAATCTTGCGCGCCTGATGACGCTCGAGAACGGCAAGCCGCTGCGCGAGTCGTATGCGGAGGTGGACTACGCCGCCTCGTTCGTCGAGTGGTTCGCGGAGGAGGCGAAGCGCGCGTACGGGCGTACGGTACCGGCCACCCGGCCGGAGAAGCGCATCGTCGTGATGCGCCAGCCGGTCGGGGTCGTGGCCGCCATCACGCCGTGGAACTTCCCCGCGGCGATGATCACGCGCAAGGTCGCCCCGGCGCTCGCGGCCGGCTGCAGCGTGGTGCTCAAACCCGCGCCCGAGACGCCGCTCACGGCGCTCCGGCTCGCGGAGCTGCTGCGCGATGCGGGCGCGCCACCGGGCCTTCTGAGCGTGGTGCCGACCAGCCGGGCGGCGGAGGTCGCCGACGTGTGGTTTGGCGACGCCCGCGTGCGCAAGATCACCTTCACCGGCTCGACCGCGGTTGGCAAGGAGCTGATGCGCAAGGCAGCCGGGAACATGCAGCGCCTCTCGCTCGAACTGGGGGGCCAGGCGCCGTTCCTCGTCTTCGCCGACGCCGATCTCGACGTGGCGGTCGAGGCCATCTCCACCGCGAAGTTCCGCAACGCGGGGCAGACCTGCATCGCGACCAACCGCGTCCTGGCCG